>NZ_MCTY01000181.1:0-63368 GCF_002873635.1 Shewanella sp. 10N.286.52.B9 | reverse complement strand
TCTGAATACTTGATATAAGGGTTATGAGCTAGCTTAGTTTTTAATTTTAAGTGTTTGCTATATGGGGTGCCAATATATTGACCTTGGTTAGGTAGGTTAACTAATACTGTTTCCGTTGTATTAATAGCGGCGTTAGAAGTTGAAGATAATACTGCAGCTACGATAATTCCATTAATCATTTTTAAATCTCTCTATTCAGGGTTAATTAAAGTGTTAACTTTTATTTGACATCTGAATAGAGAGTTGCAGTTGTTATGCCAATGTTGCTTAAATGGCGGTTTTTTTACTTTGTTTTTTTTGATTGATGTTTAATAATTCGGTGAAATCTTTTTCTGGAACAGGCTTACTAAAGATGTAGCCTTGGATTTCTTCACATTTTAAGGCTTTTAATATATTTAATTGCGCGGTTTCTTCTACACCTTCTCCGACAACAGATAAGCCCATGTTATGTGCGATAGTAATAATGCTATCGACCATTTTTAAATCACGATCTGATTTATCGATATCATCCACAAAAGATTTATCAATTTTCAAACAATGAATTGGGAAATGTTTGAGATATGAAAGCGATGAATACCCAGTACCAAAATCATCAAGGGCTAGAGTCACCCCCATTTGGGCAAGCTGATTCATTACTTTGATGGCATTATCTGGATTTTTAATAATGGTACTTTCAGTAATTTCTAGTTCAAGGTGACAAGCTGGGAGCTTTGTGAGCTCTAATACACTTAATATGCGTTGCTGTAAATCAGGTAGGGCAAACTGTCTTGAAGATAAGTTTATGGCTACACGGCCGTTAAATACACCTTGTTCGCGCCACTTCTGTGCTGCAAAGCAGGCTTTACGTAAAACCAGATCGCCAATTTCGACAATTAAACCATTTTCTTCAGCAAGTGGAATAAATTCATTTGGCGGGATGACACCAAATTCCGGATGAACTAATCTAACTAAAGCTTCCATTCCAGCAAGGCTGTCTTGTTTTAAATCGACTTTGGGTTGGTAATAGACTTCAAAGTAATCTTCTTTTAATCCTTCTCGGATCAAGTTTTCTACTTCTAATTGGCGTAGCGCATTTTTGTTTAAAGACTCTGAATAGAATTGGTAACGATTGCCACCCCCTGATTTGGCATGATACATAGCGATATCTGCTTTTCTTAATAGGGCTTGTTCATTTTGCTCATCTTCAGGGTATAAAACTATCCCGATACTTAAGCTAATAACGAGGGATTCGTTATCAACTTTAAACTCTTGTTTCAATGAGTCTATTATTCGAGAGGCGATAGCCGCACATGAACCAATATCAGGGTTATGGTCAACTAAGATGGCAAATTCATCACCGCCAAGACGATATAAACTAACGTGATTTGGAATATTTTCTTGAAGCCTACGAGCGACATCAATAAGTAACGCATCACCAGTTTGGTGGCCTAGCGAGTCGTTAATACGTTTGAAATTATCTAAATCCAATACCATTAATGTATGGTGGACGTCTTTTTTCACTAGATTGTTCAAGGTTACTTGTAAACTAGAACGGTTAGGTAGCCCGGTGAGCAAATCACTATTGGTTAATTTGCGTAGTTCTTCTTCTTGCTGTTTACGACGAGTAATATCTGAGAATACCCCTACGTAATGACTGGTTTCGCCTTGTTCGTTGTATATAGCATCGACGGTGAGCTCCATTAAGAAATGGCTACCATCTCCGCGATTGGCCTCTACTTCATTACTCCAGCTGCCCTGTTGGGCCAAAGCTGCGTGAATTTGGTTAGAGTAGCTGTCAGGGTAACGAGTAAAGTTAAATAATTGTCCAAGAAATTCAGCTCGGTTTTGGGCGGTTAATTGACAACAAGCATCGTTGACTTCAACAAAATGAAATTTGTCATCTAGAATAAACATGCCTTCAGAAATGTTTTCAATTGCTCTTTCGAATAGTCTTAATTGTTCTTCGGTTTGTTTAATATTATTGATGTTTTTGATGGTACCCGTCATACGCAGCGGTTTTTCTTTGTGATCCCTTTCAACAATTTTTGCTCTATCTAGTACCCAAACCCATTTGTGTTGAAGGCTTTTAACGCGGTATGCAACTTCAAAATGATCTGTTAGCCCTTTAAAGTGGTCATTAAGGGCTGTTTTAACTCTATTTTGATCGAGGGGGTGAATATTGCTTTCTTCTCCAGGTTTTCCTGAGCGATGGCCATCTTGAGGAAACTCTAATGTTCCCCAGATATTGGATCGGTAAATTTCACCGGTTTCAATATCCCAATCCCACATTTCATCACCGCTACCCCATAGTGATAATTTTAATCTTTCTTCACTAAGGGCTATTTGTTTTTGTATTTCTCGTCTGCGTAAAATTGTCTTGGCTATGAGTAGCAATATTAATAAGCCCAATACGGTATAGGATAGTTTTGCTTCAAAAGATAAATACCAAGGTGGGGTAATAATAACTTTAATTGATTTTGTAGCACCTTGTTTACCTGATAATTTGTTTATAGCGTAAACATTAAAAAAATAAATTCCGGCAGATAGATTCGTGTAAGTGGCTGAGTTAATATTCTGTGCGGGTAACCAATCATCATTTAGACCTTCCATTTGATAAAAGAATTTATAGTCTTCTAGAGACTTTCCTGGAGCTGTGAAGGTAAAAGAGAAGGGGTAGTCTGAGTACTTTAATGTTATATTTTCTTGGTTGTTAATTGGTTTTGATAATACTCTTCCTCCAACTTTCTCTGAGATGTTGAACAGTTGGAAGTCAATTAGTGCAACATTTGAAGAGTTGCTACTAATAATTTCTTTATAAATCTCATTAGGGTTAATAATACTAATGCCATTAGAACCTGTGAATAAGCTATAATCATCAATGATTATCGAACCGACAGAGTTATAATCACTTTGAGCACCATTTTTGTTCGTTACAGTGGTGTTTGAAAGATTTATTTTGTTTGTGATATTTATTTCTGTGGCAGAAGAAGAAACTATAAAGTTATTTAAAACTTCAATGGAAAATATCAATTTGTTATTTTTAAAAATAGTCTGTTGGTTAAGGGTTTTGGTGGACAGTTTCAGCAGCGAATGTCTAGTTCCAAATAGCAAATTCTCTCCATCCAAAGCAAGACTAGTCACCATACTTTCGTTATATACCTTTTCGGATTTATCATCAGCTATTCTGAATAAACCTCCTTGGCTAGCAACCCAGAAAGTGTCACCTTTCCTTAATAATTGAAATATAGGGTAACGTTCACCTGTTGACATCGATTTTATTACTTGATTATTCTTTAAAACTAAAATCTTACCATTAGCTGTTGATATGTAGACTAATTGCCTGCCAGGATCGCTTGTTATGTAGGTGACCGGCTCATCAAGTAGCATATCTAATGCTAATGTATCTAGATTTACTGTGCTGAGGCCATTTATACTACCTATATATAGTTCTCTATTGAGTAGTCCAATACTTTTAGGTCCTGCAGTATCATCAAGTATTATCGATGACTGTTCTTTGAGCGTATTGTCTAATATTTTTACTTCAGATGAGTCCATTGCAATAAAAATATTTTCATTGTTCTTGGTTATTGACCAAATGTTACTTGTTATTAGTTTCGAGTTTTTTATCAGATTTTTACTTCTTTTTATTATGATTAAACCAACATGGACATCAGCTACGAAAATTGCTGATTTGGTTTCTTTTATCAAAGGGCGTTTTATTGAACCTTCTTTATTAATGTATCCTACATTTTTTATTTCTTTGTTTTTTAGTAGTTTTACAATACTTGAATCTGCTATTGAGGTAAGTTCGTTTTCATTTTGAGACGTTTCTAGATATGTTAAAACTAAATTTGAGAATTTACTTTTAATATCACTCTTGTAACTATATAAACCATTGTTGGATGAAATGATAAGTTCTTCGTTCAACTGTCCTATATCATTTGATTGGTGCTCGATAACCGTTAAGTTATTCTCGAATAATTTGAATACTGTACCAGTATAGTTTCGGATATAAAAAATATCACCAATTTGAATTATTCTTTTTACTTCATGTAATACTTTACTTTCAAAGCTCCAAATTACTCTATTTAATTTCTCATTTAGGATGATAACCTTGTTGTTGAGACCTAGAGCAATGCCTTCAGGCAAATGAGATAGGTACCAGATAGACTCGTCAATTTTTTCACCTTCTATTAAAATAGGGTTAAATTTTTCAGAATTCTCATCAAAGACAGCAAGCCCTTTATCGGTACCAACAATGAGTCTATTTTTTTTATCAATTAGCAATGTTTTTACGAATGAACTAGGTAAACTGGATTGGCTGTCATCTGCATAGAAATGTTTAAAATTAACACCGTCAAACCGATTAAGCCCATTGACGGTACCAAGCCATATATAACCCTGCCTATCTTCTACAATACTAGTGACATTTGATTGTGATAAGCCGTCTTCAACATTATATCGATCGGTATTTAGGACTAATTCATAGTCATCTGCGCCAGCAGACATAGCTGAGTGAGAAATGCTTTGAAGAATAAAAAATGCGCATATTAAGAATGGTCTAATCATTGACATATTAAGGATACTTTTGTCTGCTGCAATTGATAATTATTTACAATAAAGTACCACTTTTTCAGAAAGTTAAGCCTTTGTCAAAAAATGGTTGATTTCTAAGGTTGTAAATGGTCAGTATAGTGTTTTATTTGTAGGGCATATAGTGTTTATTTAGTGTTATTTGTTTCATAATTATCTAATTTTAACGTTTTTATAGCGTATTCCACTGGGTTGCTGTATTTATGCGCAGTTTAGTAAAGTAGTAACAATTAATTATGTGATTAAGTTACGGGTGAAAAATATTACGTTTCTCAAAAATTAAACTTCTCTGCTTGCTGCTTAAAGCCTTTCAAGTCTGTTATCACTTGAGTGTTAGCAATAGGCTCAAGTTGTTGATGCTGCTCTCCAACATTAAATAATACTAATCGGTCACTGTGCTTTGAGCGCATATTTTCTACGATAAACTTAATCAAATCAGCGCGGGTGAGCTTTTTAATTTCCTCTATTACTTTTTCCCTTTGATTAAATTCATAATCACGATTACCAAGACAGACCCAGTAGCGTTGGCTTCGGCTTTTCAAACTAGCATCTTTTTCTGAAATTTGGTTGATCAAACCTTGCTTAGTAGCTTCCCACTGCCCCTTGGTTATCTGCATGACTGCATAGTTAAAGTCCGCGATAAATTCATCGATGGCTTCAAGAAGCTTTCGTGGCGCAGTTGTGGGTGATTGGATGTAGAAAATCATCCCCGGGTGTCGATTTAAAGGTAAATAGCCCGTTCCGACCATATAGCCAAGTTGTTTTTCTGTTCTGAGTTCATGGAAAAATGTCGAAGACATCGTATGATTTAATAAACTAAACAGCCCAATTTGATGGGGAGTTGTTTGTTTTGATTGGTAGTAAATAATGATCGCGCTGTCTTGATGCTCAATGTTGAGTTCGCGCATTAACATGCCGCGATTAGACAGATTAATGAGTTCGCGACTAGATTCGTTACTGGGCTTTGTTACCAATGACAGAACCTGTTTTAAGCGTCTCGCCAGTTGCTGGGCTTCACTCGCTAACCAGTCACCATAGACTAAACCTTCAACATAAATTTTTTCATAAAATGCCATTACATGATCATGTAATTCATCTAGTGTCACTTCCTCTAGCATTTCTGCCATTCTAGTGGGCTCGTAAGAGCGTTTCTGCAGTGTCACAGTCAAGCTAGTGAAGAGCTGCGCGATGGGTTTGGCTTGGGCTGCGTTAGTCCAACTGCGGATAAGCTGCTTTTTGATAAGCTTAAACCTATCTTGGGTAAAGTTTCGCTCTCTGGCTTTTTCAATTACTAAAGCTAATAGCGTTTCTTGATTACCGGTAAAGCCGGTTAGATGCAGTGTTATTCCACCTTGATGAGGGTAAATATTATAATTTAGTCCTGCTACTTCAGCCTGATAAGTGGCTTCAGCGAGGTAATCTAGCACCATCTCAACATACAGTCTTGTTAACGCGGCATGCTTTGGGGTGGGGCTAGCTTGATCTGAGTCCAAGGATAAATATAAATGTCCTTTGGGTACGTTAAACTCATCATCTTTACGATGCCAAAAACGGTAACCTTCATCTTCAGCCACAATGGTCGGCACAGCACTGGTACTTAGTTCACTTCTAGCTTGTGGGTCGTCAACGATAAAAGGATTTTTAAGGGGTAATTTTAGTTCTTTTCTTGGTTTTACCTGCTGCCAATGGGCCACTTTTTCTTTTGAGATCTCCTCAATAGAGTAAGGGGTAAAATACCATTGCGCCTGAGTGTCAGTACTTACTTCCTTTGAGAGTAACTGAGTACGCATGTTGTTAGGATTAAAATAATGAAGTAACTCAAGAGTTTCTGTCTCAATAAGTTTATCCATTCGGTAATCACCGTAAACCACATCTTCAACATCATAGTGCTGCATGTTGATACTAAGGTGGCTGGCAAGATCTAGATTTTTGATTTGTTCTTGAAATTTAAAGGCTGTAGATAACAGGCTTGCTCTTTCTTGATAACGCCAAGGCTCAATGCCTGACTCTTTAATTAATTCAAGGTATTCAAATGTGCAGGTTACGATTTCATCAACTTGCGTTAAACCTTTGTCGGTTAGCTGGATACTGATGCTGTAATCTTTGAAGTTGTAACCACTGACCCCACCACCTGCCGATAAATTATTGGCTAGACCATGCTCTTTTAAATATGACAGTAAACTACCAGGACTTTCATTGCCTAATAAGTGACTAATGAAAGTCAGTGGTTTGGTTTTATAAAAAGGTTCCATGCTAGGCAGGGCAAAACTAATATTGAGCCTCTTTTGCTCTTTTACTGGCATGATATTAATTTTTTTTAGTAATAACTCTTGGCTTAAATAAGGGGTGTCAGGGTAGCTCTTTATTATCTTTTTATTATTAATAGCACTGAAATATTGTTGTACTTTTTCAGCTTGCTGGTCTAACGATAGCGGCGATATTAGGCATAATGTCATAATGTTGGCGCTGTATTTTTCTTGATAGAAATCCAGTAATTCTTGGCGCACATCAGCTTCATCACCTGCCAAGGTCTGCAGATTACCCACTGAAAATTTGCTGAATGGATGAGCTGGATTTATTGATTCTTTTTGTACTTGATAAACGCGTCTAATATCGTCTTTAAGTTTTAAACTGTATTCAGATTCAATGGCATGTCTTTCTCTGTCTACCAGTTCAAGGTCAAACTTTGGTGCAATAAAAAATTGACTAAAACGGTCTAAAGATTCTTCGAATTGTTCAGCATCGATACTGTAAAAAAAATTAGTTTGTTCAGTGCCGGTCCACGCGTTATTGGTACCGCCATGATGATTAATAAACTGATGATATTCACCTGAGTCAGGGTATTTTTCTGTGCCCAAAAATAACATGTGTTCTAAAAAATGCGCCATTCCTGGCCGTGACGATGGATCGTCAAAGTGACCCACAGAAACCGTCATCGATGCTGCCGCATGTGAAGTTTTGGTATCTTCAACTAATAACACCCGCAATTCATTTTCCAAAACCATATATTGGTATTGGCGATGATCATTTGGGCTTTTCACTATTTCAGGCTGTGTAGTGTCTGGTTTTATGGTCAAGATAATGCTCCAGATGAGAAGGCACTGTATAACGACTTGAGTAACTACTTGGGTTCTTTGTTGCTCACTTTGCAACTATTAAAAAAGTAGTTTGAATATATATAGTGATATTGTTAGCGGTTTTTAGCAACTTTTAGTCACACTGTTGAAAGAGTTTAATAGCTTTTCAGAATAATACGCATAAAATTCATAGAAACATCGACTAAAGACTAATTAATTTTACTTCATAGTTTCTTTGTGGATGAATTATTTAAGGCTACAATTAGCCAATAAACACTATAATAATGAGTAGCGAGAGAAGTATGCAGCTATTTTTAATGCGCCATGGCGAAGCAAGTTTTGACGCCCCATCTGATAGAGAGCGTATGTTATCTCAAGTTGGGCGTAATCAATCAAATACCATGGCCAATTGGTTAACGCAGAAAGTAAACAGTGTCGATTTAGTGATAGTAAGTCCTTACCTAAGGGCACAACAAACATGGCAAGAAGTGGCTAAACATCTACCGGAACCAAACAAATGGTTAGTGTTAGATGATATAACGCCTTCTGGCAGCCCTCAAATCGCTGTTGATGCTATTTTAGCTTATGCTGAACATTACAATGCTCAAAAGGTGTTAGTTATCGCTCACATGCCTATTCTAGGTTATATGGTCAGTGAATTAGTTGCAGGTATGGAGCCTCCGATATTTGCTACATCGGCTATTGTATCGATTGATAAAAACGAACACGGTTTTCATTTTGAGCTAATGCAAACCCCAACTCAAATAAGCGCTTAAGTTCTTCCAATGAGTGATTGGTAACTGCAGTTATTGAATCTTGGTTGAGTATTTAATATAAAAGAGCCTTTTAAGGCTCTTTTTAGTTTTGGCTCAAGATAATTATTTAAATGCTTGTCGTTATTAACTGTAAATAGCCGCTATCTTCTATGGGGATGCTCACCAATATCAATCAATACCAGTAGCGCAGCATCAGCGCCCCATTCTTTGGTGGCTTGATGAAAGGCTTTGACTTTTGGGTGTTGAGCCAGCCACATGGGTAATTGCTGTTTTAAAATCCCTGAGCCATAGCCGTGCATGACGCAGCAACAGATAACATGCTGTTTCACACAGGCTTGTATTAAGGCTGCAAGCTCAAGTTTAGCTTCAGCTTGTCGCATGCCGTGCAAATCAAGTAACAAGTCAGGTTGGTAATCACCACGGCGAAGTCGTTTTAATTCAATCTTTTCAACACCATCGTTTAACCAGCGCATCGGCCCTTCAACGGGGAGTAACGGCTGATAGTTATCTGAAAAATAACTGTCGGCATAAACCTGCTGTTCTTTGATTTCGACTTGTTGTTTAGTTTTGACTGACTGTTTAAAATGATGCTTATCTTGGTTTAATGGCCTAATACCATCCAAGTGCTCTGAAAACAGTGCAAAGTCAGGGTTATTTTCTTTATTCATGCTGCTATTGTATTGAATTCTAGGTCATCTTAATAGACTTCAGTTACAATGTGCGGGAACAATTTTTCAGGAGCGATGTTTTGGATAAAATCTTTGTAGATGAAGCTGTCACCGAATTAAGAACCGTTGGCGATATGTTACGTTGGGCCGTTAGCCGTTTTAACGATGCCAACATTTATTATGGTCACGGAACTGATAATGCTTGGGACGAAGCGATTGCTTTGGTTTTTTACGCACTGCACCTTCCTGAAGAAATCGGCCAGCAAGTGGTTCATGCCAATTTAACCAGCAGTGAAAAGCATAAAATAGTGGAATTAATTATTCGCCGTGTTCGTGAGCGTCTACCTGTTCCATATTTGACTAATAAAGCACGCTTTGCTGATTTAGAGTTTTATGTTGATGAACGTGTGTTAGTACCACGTTCTCCAATTGCTGAAATGATCAACAATAATTTCAGCCCTTGGCTTTATAACAAGCCAGTTCATCGTGTGATGGATTTATGTACCGGCAGTGGCTGCATCGCAATTGCGTGTGCCTATGCATTTGAAGATGCAGAAGTCGATGCATTAGATATCAGTGAAGATGCACTTGAAGTTGCTCAAATTAATATTGAATCCTTAGACGTGCTAGATCGTGTTTTCCCTATTCAGTCAAATATGTTTTCTGCTATCCCAAAAGGGCCGCAGTACGATTTGATCGTATCTAATCCACCATACGTAGATGAAGAAGATATTGGCGATATGCCAGATGAATATCATCATGAGCCTGCCATTGGGCTGGCATCGGGTCGTGATGGTTTAGATTTAACCAAGCGTATTTTAGCTAATGCATCAGACTACCTAACAAAAGATGGTCTGTTAGTGGTTGAAGTGGGTAACTCAATGGTGCATTTAATTGAGCAGTTCCCAGACGTACCATTTACATGGGTTGAGTTTGAACATGGCGGCGATGGCGTGTTTGTATTGACTTATGATCAGCTAGTTGAAAATGAATCACTTTTCGCCATCTACAAAGATAGTGAATAATAGGGATAGTGAATAATAGCTATTAGCATAAAATTTAGCTGAGGTAATCAGAACGCATGTCAGGAAATAGTATTGGTCAAAACTTTGTAGTGACTACCTTTGGAGAAAGTCACGGTGTCGCGTTAGGTTGTATTATTGACGGTTGCCCTCCAGGGCTTGAGTTAACCGTTGAAGATATGCAGCATGATCTCGATCGTCGCCGCCCTGGGACATCTCGTTATACCACCGCGCGTCGCGAAGCTGATGAAGTTCGTATTTTGTCAGGGGTATTTGAAGATAAAACTACCGGTACATCGATTGGCTTATTGATTGAAAATACCGATCAACGTAGCCAAGATTACTCAAATATTAAAGACTTATTCCGTCCTGGTCATGCTGATTACACTTACCAGCAAAAATATGGCTTGCGTGATTATCGTGGTGGTGGACGTTCATCAGCGCGTGAAACGGCGATGCGAGTTGCTGCTGGCGCTGTAGCTAAAAAATATTTAAAGCAAGTACATGGTATTGAAATCCATGGTTACATGTCTCAGCTAGGTCCTATCTGCGCTGAATCAGTTGATTTAAATGAAGTTGAGCAAAATGCCTTTTTCTTCCCTGATGCCAGTAAGCTTGAGCAACTAGACGAATACATGCGTGATTTGAAAAAATCTGGCGATTCAGTCGGTGCTAAAATTACCGTGGCAGCAACAGGTGTTCCTGTTGGTTTAGGCGAGCCAGTATTTGACCGTTTAGATGCCGATATTGCTCATGCGTTAATGGGTATCAATGCGGTTAAAGGCGTTGAAATTGGTGATGGCTTTGGTGTGGTAACCCAAAAAGGCTCAGAAGGACGTGATTTAATGTCGCCAGCAGGATTTGAGTCTAACCATGCGGGCGGAGTACTTGGCGGTATTTCTTCTGGTCAGCCTGTTGTTGCGCATATTGCATTAAAACCAACTTCTAGTATTTCAGTACCTGGTCAAAGTATGACTGCTCAAGGTACCACAGCAGATGTGGTCACTAAAGGTCGTCATGATCCATGTGTTGGTATTCGTGCTGTACCGATTGCCGAAGCCATGCTGGCTATCGTATTGATGGATCACTTACTTCGTCATCGCGCGCAAAATCAGGACGTGGTTTCCCAAACCCCTGTCATCGGAATGAAGTAATGCCTAATTTGTTAAGCACTGAGCCAAAAGCAGTTTGGCTCAGTGCTTGTTATTTCTTTTTCTTTTCCATCCTCGGTTTAATGGTTCCTTATCTCGGTGTGTTTTTCGATAACCGAGGCTACAATGCGCAAGAAATTGGTTTTCTCATGGCAATACTCATGGGAACACGCATCATTGCACCTAACGTTTGGGCGTTTGTCGCTGATAGAACGGGCATGCGCAGTGAGTTAGTTAAGTTTGGATCAGCTGCCGCGGCGATAACTTACATCAGTTTTTTCTTTGATGCTGGTGTGGTTTACCTTGCCATTAGCTTGTTTATCTATACCTTTTTTTGGAATGCAATTCTCGCTCAGTTAGAAGTGATTACCCTTGAAAGTTTGGGTGATGAAGCGCATCGCTATGGCGCGATTCGAAGCTGGGGCAGTGTCGGTTACATTTGTTTAGTGGTGGCTGGTGGCTTTGCTATCAGCCAGTTTGGCGCTGACATATTGCCCTCAATTGGCATGCTGTTATTCATCGGTATGTTTTTGTGTTCCTTGGCGTTGCCTGCTAATCGAGTCAACGTTGCTGACGCATCTTTAAGGCCCCCTTTAAAAATTACCGCGCCTATATTTTGGTTTTTAGTCTCAGCCTTATTATTACAGATGAGTGTTGGGCCATTTTATGGCTTCTTCGTACTTTACCTAAAGCAAGCGGGTTACTCTGAAGCGAGCGCGGGGTTATTTGTCGCTTTTGGTGTTGTGGTCGAGATCTTAATGTTCATGCTAGCACCAAGGTTACTGGGTCGGTTTGGGGTTAAATTATTACTGCTACTCAGTGTGGCATTAACGGCTGTTCGTTGGTTGTTGTTAGCTTATGGGGTTGATAGCATCTTAATTTTATCCATTAGCCAAGCGCTGCATGCCTTTACTTTTGGTTTAACCCATGCGGCTTCTATTCAGTTTATTCATCGTAATTTTGATATTGCCCATCGCAGCAAAGGCCAAGCCATGTACGCCAGTATCAGCTTTGGTTTTGGTGGCGCGCTCGGTATTTGGATAAGCGGGCTTATTTGGGGTGATGGTTCTGGCTCTACCAATACTTGGATTTTTGCCGCTATGTGTGCATTTTTATCTATGCTTGCCGTTATGGCCATTTCAGAGAAAAAAAAGGACGTTATTTCGTGAAGCGTTTTCGTTTAGGTTTGATTATCAATCCGCTTGCTGGATTAGGTGGTAGTGTCGGGTTAAAAGGCTCTGACGGTGTTGCGACGCAAGCTATTGCAAAAGGCGCTGAGCCCAAAGCGCAGCTTAGAATGCAACAAGCTTTAGAGGTTGTGCTGCCATTTAAAGATCAAATCGATATTATTACCGCATCCGGCGCGATGGGGCATGATTTAGCCCAACAGCTTGGGTTTAATACTGAGTGCGTTTATCAGTCTGCGAATATAACCGAAGCCAAAGACACTCAATCAGCCGTTAAAGCACTGATCAATGAATCGTTAGATTTACTGTTATTTGCCGGTGGTGACGGCACTGCCAGAGATATTTATAGTGTCATTGAGCAAGATGATACTGCGCTTTTACCTGTGTTAGGTGTGCCTGCTGGGGTTAAGATTCACTCTGGGGTGTATGCGATTACCCCCCATGCTGCCGGTGTTGTGGTTGAAATGCTGTTAAAACGTGAATTGGTGAGCTTGATGGATGCTGACGTGATGGATATTGATGAAGTGGCGTTTAGGCAAGGTGTGGTAAAAGCTAAACGATACGGTGAAATGCAGGTGCCTGCAGAGCCACGTTATATTCAAGCGGTAAAAATGGGCGGCAAGGAAGTCGATGAACTGGTGTTAGCTGATATCGCAGCTGATGTGATTAGTCAGATGGAAGATGAGCTGTATATCATAGGCAGTGGCTCTACTGTTGCTGCGTTAATGGAAGAGCTCAATATTGATAACACCTTATTAGGTGTTGATGTGATTCATGATCAAACCTTAGTAGCCAGTGATGTTACTGCTAAGCAGTTAATTGAGCTTACTCAGCATAAACCCACAAAACTGGTTATTACCCTCATTGGCGGTCAAGGCCACATATTAGGTCGAGGTAATCAGCAGTTGTCTGCAGAGCTAATAAAACAAGTTGGTAAAGACAATATTATTATCCTTGCCACAAAAACTAAGTTAAAAGCACTTGAAGGCAGGCCATTAATTGTGGATAGTGGCGACCCAGAATTAGATAGAGAGCTTACGGGCTATTATAAAATTGTTACTGGATACCACGATTACGTGATGTACCAAGTGGCAAATCCAGATTTATCGGAGAGCTAAACCATGTTAGAAAAATATGATGCTGCATTAGAGTCATGGATTGAAAGTAACGTTGCCCATGGCGATGATGATGCGTTATTTGCCAGTGGTTATTTGCAAGGCCATATCGCTGTTGTATTGTCACAGCTTGAGCAAGAGCAGACTTCTGGCATCGATGCATTAGATGATAAAATGGTCGATTGTTTAGCGCTAGCAAACGATGAACTAGATGAAGCAGATTTCAGTCTAGTCAAGGCTGCATGGTTACAGCTTCGTCAAATTATTAGCGACATTAAATAATCTATGACTAAGCAAACTGTTTCAATTGGGCTTGTTAACCCAAAAACACCAGTAAATGTTGGCGGCATTATGCGCGCTGCTGGCTGTTACCGAGCTAATTCGGTTTTTTACACTGGCAATCGTTATGCATTGGCGGCACGTTCTGGTGAAGCGCAATATGACATCGATACCAAAAATGCGGCCGCTACTATTCCGCTCACCGCTGTTGAGTCTTTACTTGAGCAAGTGCCACAAGGCGCAAAAATCATTTGTGTTGATCTAGTGGTTGGCGCAACGCCGCTGCCTTTGTTTGAGCACCCGCAAGATGCATTTTATATTTTTGGCCCTGAAGATGGCACCATACCCCAGCAAATTATCGATGCCGCGGATGATGTGGTTTATGTGCCAACTGTCGGTTGTATGAACTTAGCTGCGTCAGTGAATGTATTGCTTTATGACCGCTTATCAAAAAGCACTCAAATAGCGGCAGACGATGAATTAATTCGTGAAAGTCGCGACAATAATAATCGTACCAAAGTCAAAACTTGGCTAAAAAAGTAAACGGTTAATTGGTTCAGCGTTAATCGCCTGGTAATAACTAAAGCTCAATAAGATAATGTCCTATTGAGCTTTTTTATGCCTGATTTTTAGATGCTTAAGTGGCTATTTGTTGTATTTGTTCAAAAAAGAGCTTAAATATTCCAAGCCACTTTTTTGTGTTGCTACTTGTGTTGTTACTTGTGTTGCTACTTGAGTTTCTGCTTGTGCATAGGCTCGAGTTAGCTCAGCTTGTAAGCAGTGATAAATTGCAGTTTCATGTTCTGCTATAAGTTCAAATGTCGGTGCTAATTGACGGCTCTCTTGACTATCTTGAAGCTGACATTGCTGTAACCATTGTCGATATTTTACTTCATAAGGTTCAACCCATTGGCTTAAGGTCTGCATTAATTCAAGCCAAGGTAAGTCGATCCACTTTTTGGCATCGTCATCGCCTTGTGCGGTTAATTCAGCGGTTTTAAACACATATTTTTGAGGTTGTTTCAAAAGATGCTGTAGTAATAACTCTGCGGTAACCGTTTCTACTTCCACTAACGCCTTCCAGAGCTTATTTTGCTCATCATTATCGTCAACATTTTCAAAGTAACTAAAAAATGCAATGCCGTAAATCTCGCCTTCGTAAGCTTGATGGATTAGATGATTCATTGTTATCTCTGTCGATTGAATTAAAAGGCTCAATTAGCTTAACGCTTTACCTTTGAGTAACTTTCTTAACCACATTCGATTGGGGTTAAGCATTGCCAGCATTTCATAGCTAAGTGGTGGCGTGTGATTGCATATCATTGCCGCTAATGCCTCTGCAGCTAAAGGCCCAGAACTTAGACCTCTTGAGCCCAGTCCTCCCAAAATGAATAAATTGTCATAGCTTGGTGCTTGGTGTTGCTGCCAAAACTTTCGGCTAGCGGGACTATGCTGATGTTGCTCTAATGGCTGCTGATTATATTGGGCATAAATGGCTTCAACATTAGGGGTGAGTCCCATCATAGGGCAATGATCACGAGTAACCATTCTAACGCCCACTCTGGCGCTGGCAGCTGATACATCAATATCGCACAGCCAGTTACGCTCAGGAAAACTCTGATGCATTTTTTGGGCATTTTCTAATTGCTCAGTGGGACTGTAATCAACATTATCGGGCGACTTTACATAGCTTGCCCCAACACAGTGGCGCTGATTATTACTGGGAGTGAGATAGCCGTGGGCGCAAATCACCGTATCAAGTTGAGCCAGTTCACCTTGGCTGGGTATATGGCTTACTTGGCCACGAAAGCCTGTGACCTGTAATAATTTAGTTTGTTTAAAATCAGTTAATTGAGCCCCTGAAGCGATGACGACTTTACCATGCCTAAAGCTATCATGTTGCTCGTTGTCATGACTGGCGTTAAGTTGCCAGTAAGCACTCTGAGAGGGTACTTTGCCATCTTGTGTTAAGTCAATGTCGTGCTCAAGGCTGTTAACCCGTTCAGAACTGTTAACTCGCTCAAGGCTGCTAACGCGCTCAAGGCTGTTAATTTTAGTGTTGAGCTTAATTATTAATTTACAGCCATTTTTTTCTGCAACTGAAGTGGCATGAGCAATGGCTGCCTGAGCAAATTCAAAAGGGCAGATCCAACCAGCCCAAGGATAGTAAAAGCCATTTTTGTTGATGTCGATTTTTGCCAGTTGATTGGCTTGCTCAGCGTTAACACTGAAAGCAATTTCTTTTGGCCACTGCTGACCAAGCATAATTTTATTCAGTCTGGCATCACTGCGCTCATCAAACCCAGTTTGCAGTACACCACAAAATTGATGGTCAATCTGGTGACCTAACGCTGTTAATTGCTGCAACCTACGGCGACTGAATAAAAAAGCTTGTTGAAAGTACTGACTCATCAGGTTGTTATCAGGAGTGAGTAGGGGATAAATAGCGCCTTGCTTATTACCCGATGCGCCATCAGCCAATTGGTTATCTTTGCAATAAATGGTGACACTCTGCCCACGTTCAATCAGTGATAACGCCAAATGGGCTGCAGCTATACCGCCACCAATAATGGCGATAGTGTCGTCACTGCTTTGATGATGTTCACTGCAAGGGCTCAAGCAATAGGCGTAATGGCTATCAGTACTGCGGCGCAGCGCTTGGCGCTCTTGTAAGGCAATAGAATCGTGTTTTTGAGTATCAGGTTGACATTCACTTTTCTGGTTAAAAATATTATTTACGCCAAAACCGCTTCTGCTGGCTAATAGGTTAAGTTGTTTAAAGCTCGTTGCGTTATCATTGTCACTGGCAGAGTCAAAATAGTGAATATTGGCTGTATCTTCACTCAGTCTGCCCATTTGCCACAGTAACTTTTCACTAAGGTATTGATCTATATATTGGCTTGTAATCGTATGAGGTAAGCAATGCCAGTTTGATATCAACATTTTTTCGGCGTTGGGAATACCTTGGCAATTTTCTAACAATGAACCGAAATACAGATCAACAGTGAATAAACCTTTGGCTAACACCAATCTTTGGCAACCAGATATTTTGGCGATACAAGCTTGCTGAAGGACTAAGGCTAATTCATAAAATGGATCTTGTTTATCAAGATGTTGATGTAAAAAGCCTAATTCAGCTGAATTTATAGGATTAGGTTCAAATATGCTGAGCAGTGTTTTTTGGTTTTTTGTTAGAGATAACTGCCATAGTGACATGAGCTCCATACCAATACCGAAGCCTATTTGAGCAATCGATAAGGTTTTATTTGAGACTGCTGCATCAGACAGGACAGTTTGATGATAATGCCTTATGCTAGAGGCATAATCAGGATTTTGACAGTAACTACTTGGATATTTGGCCGAAAATGTTGCACAATCTCGGTCTATAAAAAGGAAGTCAGTGGTTAATTTGGTCAAAGTTCGTTACTCAAAATGATTCAATTGAGATTATTTTACCTGTGTTTGCTGAAAGCTGACCACTTTATTCATCTAAAGCGGATATCATTGCCACAGCAAAATTAGGTACTGACATGTACAAAATGGATAGCATAAAATGAAAAGAGTCGTAATTACAGGTTTAGGTGTTGTTTCTAGCATCGGTAATAACAAGCAAGAAGTGACAGAGTCATTGAAAGCTGGACGTAGTGGTATCACCCATTCAGATCAATTTGAAGAAATGAAATTACGTAGTCATGTTTGGGGGGATATCAAATTAAACCCTGCTGAGCATATTGACCGTAAGGCATTACGCTTCATGGGAGACGCAGCAGCTTACGCTTATATTGCAATGCAAGAAGCAATCAGTGATGCTAATTTGACAGAAGAGCAGTATTCTCACCATCGCGTGGGTTTAGTGGTCGGTACTGGCGGCGCATCATCTAAAAATCAAGTACAAGCAGCTGACACCTTACGTGAAAAAAGCGTAAAACGTGTTGGCCCTTATATTGTACCGCGCATTATGGCCAGTACGGCGAGTGCTTGTTTAGCGACCCCATTTAAAATTAAAGGTATGAATTATTCAATTAGTTCTGCTTGTGCAACTTCAGCACATTGTATTGGCCATGCAGCTGAGCTTATTCAAATGGGTAAGCAAGATATGGTATTTGCTGGTGGTGCAGAAGAACTAGATTGGACCCTAACCATGGGCTTCGATGCTATGGGGGCATTGTCAACTAAGTATAATGACACGCCTGAAAAGGCTTCACGTACTTACGATGCTGACCGTGATGGTTTTGTTATCTCTGGTGGCGGCGGGATTGTTGTCGTTGAAGAGTTAGAGCATGCATTAGCTCGTGGCGCAAAAATCTATGCGGAAATCATTGGTTATGGCGCATCTTCTGATGGCTACGACATGGTTGCACCGTCAGGTGAAGGTGCTGTGCGTTGTATGCAAATGGCGCTAGCTGATGTTGATACCCCAATTGATTATATCAATACTCATGGTACTTCAACCCCAGTTGGTGATGTGCGTGAGCTTGAAGCTTTGCGTGAGGTTTTTCCGACAGACATGCCTCCAGTTGCATCAACTAAATCATTGACTGGCCATGCATTAGGTGCAGCCGGTGTTCACGAGGCCATTTATAGCTTAGTGATGATGGAAGATAGCTTTATTGCACCAAGTATCAATATCGATACCTTGGATGAACAAGCCGTTGGTATTCCTTTAGTCACTGAGTATCGTGATGCAAAGCTAACGACTGTGATGAGCAACAGCTTTGGCTTTGGTGGCACTAATGCCACTTTGGTTATGCGCAAGTATAAATAAGCTTAGACAGCGACTTTATTAGTCGTTCGTATAAAGTAATCAAAGCCTTCTAGTCGACAGACTAGAAGGCTTTTTTGTGTTTTTTGACCTTTAAAGCAGATTAAAACTATTTTTACACATAGCTAATCAATGCGGCTCGAAAACAATATTTCTAATTCATTGATACCTATGCATTCTAATAACTTGATAGAATAAGCAGATAATCACAGTATTTATGGCTAATTACACTTATGAAAATCGTTGCCGATGAAAACATGCCTTATGTGGAAGCCTTATTTGGGCACCTAGGGACAATTGAGCGCGTAAATGGTCGCTCATTAGCACCAGAGCAACTGATTGATGTTGACGTGCTGCTAGTTCGTTCAGTTACTAAGGTCAATCAAGGCTTATTGTCTAAAGCAAACAAATTACTGTTTGTTGGCAGTGCCACCATAGGTACCGACCATATTGATTTAGCCTATCTTAAGCAGCGTAATATCCCGTTTACTAATGCCCCTGGATGCAATGCCACAGCGGTGGGCGAGTATGCTTTTATCGCCATGCTTGAATTGGCTAAACGCTTTAAGCAGCCAATAAAAAATAAAGTTGTTGGCATTGTCGGTGCGGGTAATACCGGTTCAGCATTAGAAAAGTGCCTAAACGCTTATGGCATGAAAGTACTGTTATGTGATCCTATTTTAGAAAAAAGTGCTGCGGATGAACGCCAGTTCGTGTCATTAGATACCATAATCGAGCAAGCCGACATCATCAGTTTACATGTGCCAATTACCAAAGAAGGCGCAGATAAAACCTGGTATTTATTCGATGAAGCTCGATTACTGCAGCTAAGAGAAAATACCTGGTTATTAAATTGCTGCAGAGGTGAGGTCATTGATAACCGAGCCTTGATAAAAGTTAAGCGTCTACGTGACGATTTAAAACTGGTTTTAGATGTATGGGAAGGTGAGCCACACCCAATGGCTGAGCTGGTGCCGTTAGCTGAATTTGCGACTCCTCACATTGCTGGATATAGCTTAGAAGGCAAAGCTCGGGGCACCTTTATGTTGTTTGAAAAATTGTGTGACATCCTAAAGTTGCCCCATGAGAAATCAGTATCGAGCCTGTTACCGTCATTTTTTATTAATCAATTATCCGTGGCAGAGCAACCGACAGAAAGTCAGTTACTTACCCTTGCTAGACAGGTTTATAACCTCAAAGATGATGACGAATTATTTAGAAAAACCTTTCTAAATCACAATGGCTTCGATCATATGAGAAAAAATCACACTCATCGACGTGAATTTAGTGCATTGTCGCTAGTCAACACGGGTGCTTGTAAGGTAAATTGGGTCTATAAATTAGGTTTTTCAGGAGTCGAGCGTTAATTATGTCACAGGAATTTAATGTTGTTGTTTTAGGTGCGTCGGGCGCAGTGGGTCAAACTATGATTGAGATCCTTGAAGAGCGAAACTTTCCGGTTGCAAACTTATACCCATTAGCCAGTAGCCGCAGTGCAGGTGAAACCGTTAGCTTTAATGGTAAACAAGTCGAAATTCTAGATGTGGATACGTTCGATTGGAGCACGGCTCAAATTGGATTCTTCTCCGCAGGTGGTGACGTCTCAGCTAAGTGGGCCCCGATTGCTGCAGAGCATGGCTGTGTGGTGATTGATAACACCTCACATTTTCGTTATGACATCGATGTGCCATTAGTGGTACCAGAAGTTAATCCGCAGGCCATCGCAGACTTCCGTAATCGTAATATCATTGCTAATCCTAACTGTTCAACCATTCAAATGTTAGTGGCGCTAAAGCCTATTTATGATGCATTTGGTATTTCACGTATTAACGTGGCAACTTACCAGTCTGTATCAGGTTCAGGTAAGCAAGCTATTGAAGAATTAGCGGGTCAGACGGCCAAACTACTTCAAGGTTTACCAGCTGAAAATAAAGTATACCCAAAGCAAATTGCTTTTAACGTATTACCGCAAATTGATGTGTTTATGGACAATGGTTACACCAAAGAAGAAATGAAAATGGTGTGGGAAACGCAAAAGATTTTTGGTGATCACGATATCGTGGTTAATCCAACAGCGGTGCGTGTTCCGGTTTTTTATGGTCACTCAGAAGCAGTGCACCTTGAAACTCGCCAACCTGTTGAAGCAGAAGAAGTAAAAGCCGTCCTACGTGATGCTGAAGGTATCGTGTTATTTGAAAATGATGAAGATTATCCAACGGTAGTGACAGACTCTGCAGGTACCGATCCAGTATTTGTTGGCCGTGTGAGAAAAGATATTTCTCATGATTACGGTATAAATTTATGGGTGACTGCCGATAACATCCGTAAAGGTGCTGCTTTAAACAGTGTTCAAATAGCCGAAGTCTTGATTAGAGATTATTATTAATACGATAATATCCCTATAAATAGAGCTATTTAGATTAAAAAGCCTGCAGCCTGCAGGCTTTTTTCATTTTAGCGTGGTTCACAGTAGCAGGGTAATTAAATCTGGTTTATAGTCTTATGAATACTAAAACTAATAAATACAATTGCCTAAAGCCAGTTGTCATGATGACAACCCCATAGCGCTCAAAGGAAAGATTGATGATTCTTCGTACTGCTTATTTTGTTGGCATAATGGCCTGTGCTTTGGCCGCTGTTTCTGCTTCTTCTACGGTTGAGCTTGTCCATGCTCAGACGCTAAAAATTACCGGCCCCAACGGCGAAGTCAATTCTATCGTTGCCCGTCAATATGGTCCTACAACTTCAGCCGACACTTTTTGGAGTATTGCGCAAAAGGTTAGGCCCAATCAAAGTATCACCATATACCAAGTGATGGCGGCACTTTTTGATGCTAATCCCCATGCCTTTAGCAGTGATAATTATAATTCTTTAGAGCGGGGGATGACGCTGTTGGTCCCTTCTGCAGATGTGATGGCGCAAATCCCCAAAGCGGATGCCAAGCTTCGGGCTGAAGATAATGATAAACGCTTCGCGAATGCCAATATAACGGTCAAAGCGCCGCAAAAGCCTGCGGTAAGTGCTGGGCAAACGAGCGCAACTTCAGCTCAAAAACCGTTAGCCATCGTAGCTGAAAAAACACTTAAAAATACAGTCGAGGTTAACCAACCTCTCATTGATGAGTTAACCGTTAAACTCGAGAACGCACAAAGTAAAAGTTTATCTTTAACCGATGAATTGGCGCGTTCAGAAGATATGTTAATGATTAAGGACGCTGACAACGCTGCCTTAAAAGCGAAGATAAAAGAGCTGTCTTTGCAGCTTTCTGTCTCACAAGAAGAGTTACAATTACTTTCTGAAAAGCACACTGAACTTGAAGCGGCCTACGCGCTATTGGTTGCTGAAAATGCTAAGCCAACAGTCATTGAGCAGCCAACTAACTTTTGGCGGTCAATTGCTGACAACATGATATTGCTTGCCGTTATCGCGGCATTACCGCTTATTATAATCTTTCTGATTATTTTCTGGCTGATGCGCCGTAAAAATGAGCAGGATGAAAGCATCAATGAAACACCTCAAGCTGAAACTAGTTCAGAACCCTTAGCCTCAATGGCAGGCCCACAAGCTGCAGTGGCTGAATCATTAGCCGTTACGGATGATATTGACGATCTCAATGACTTAGCGATTCATTTAGATGAAGAAGACTCTACGGAAGATTTGCTTGATCTAGATATCACCAACGAAACGCAATTATCTTTAGATGGTGCTGATGATGTTGATATGTATATCGAAGATGAAAAGGCTAGCGAACAAATAGCTGAAGGCACCTCACTAGATGATTTGTGGTCTGAAGCCATGAATGAGCAAGAAGTCGAATTGGCGTCTATAGAAGACGAAGGAGACTATTTTGAAAGCTTACTTGACGGTCTTGATGAATCAGCAGAAGTTAAACAAACAGACGAAGAAGATTTAGACAGTTTACTTGCAGACTTTGATTTACCAGCAGAGGATACTACTGAAGTTGCACCAGAACTAAGCCAAACAGATACCCAAGATGACATTGACAGCTTACTGGCTGATTTTGATTTACCGACGGATAATGCTGGTGAAGTTGCTGCAGAAGCTGAAGCTGAATCTGAAGTCGCACCAGAACCAAGCCAAACAGATGTTCAAGATGACATCGACAGCTTACTGGCTGATTTTGATTTACCGACGAATAATGCTGGTGAAGTTGCTGCTGAAGCTGAAGCTGAATCTGAAGTCGCACCAGAACTAAGCCAAACAGATACCCAAGATGACATCGACAGCTTACTGGCAGATTTTGATTTACCGACGGATAATGCTGGTGAAGTTGCTGCAGAAGCTGAATTTGAAGTCGCACCAGAACCAAGCCAAACAGATACCCAAGATGATATCGACAGCTTACTGGCAGATTTTGATTTACCGGCAGATGAAGCTATAACCGAAGCAGGCAGTGAAGCAGACGGTGAATTAGATAGCGGATCTTTACAGCAAACGCCAGAAACAGATACTCAAGATGACATCGACAGCTTACTAGCTGACTTTGATTTAGCGCCTGAATCATCAAATGTTGTCGATACACAGGCTGATGAATCTGCCAATAGCGCAGTTGATGATTCAGTTGATGATATTGACGCCTTACTTGCATCCATCGACGTTACTGATGATGTTGAAGGGGCAGAAGATTTTTCTGCCGAAATTGCAGCTGAATTAGAAAGCGATGTTGCCACCACATTAGATGACAGCGAGAATCTTGATGAGTTACTGGCAACAGTCGATCCTGAAAAAGAGTTTACTCCGCTAGCCACTTCAGATGTCGATGTCGAGCAGCAATTAGCTTCTGAGCTAGCCCAAATTGAATCAGAGCTTGAAATTGATAGCGACAATAGCGATCTTGACTCACTCATTTCAGATTTAGAAACACAAACCGAGTTACCTCAACAGACAGCAGAGCCTGAAGAGTCATTTACTGGGGCAGATGATTTCGCCGCGCAAATTGCCGCCGAGCTTGAGCAGGAACAAGGCGAGCACGAACACGCCACCACATCGGATGCCGATTTAGATGCCTTGCTTGCTGACATGAATAATGAGCCAGAAGCCAGCCTTGCAGATACAGATACGCGCCAAGCCGAGCCACTCACATTTGCCTCTGGTGATGATGTCACTCTTGGCCTAGATGATGATCAGCACGATGATCCCCTCGTTAACCAGTTATTAGCGGCTGAGAAATCAACAGAGTCTAATAACGATAGCAATACAGATGCCGACGATCTTGATGCGTTATTGGCAGACTTTGATGTCGATAAGCTCGCCGAGGATGATGAACCGCCATTATTTTCAATCGATGAGTTTTCGGAGGACGAAAGAGGCTCTGAAGCTGAATTTGATAACATGCTGGCAGGCTTGTCTGCACTTGATGATGACTTAGCTGAAACTGATGCAGCTCCAGAAACAGTCGCTGATAAAGACACTGACACTGACCATGACAGCAAGCTTAACGAAAACCCTGAATTTGAGCCAAAAGAGTCAGGCTTTTTTGATGATCTAAAATCAAAAAAAGCTGAGCCGGCCAAATTAGATTGGGAGTCAGAATTATTTGAACAAGCCTGCAACCAAGATGATGTTGATAGTGCAGATGAAGTTAATAGTGCAGATGATGGCAGTTATTCTCTTACTGAAGATAATTTAACTGTTGATGAAGCCCTTGCAGCCCTTGACGCTGAAGAAAAGCAATCAACACCATCTGAAGAGACTCTTAATACCTTTGAACAAGAAAACGGTTTCATCGATATTGACGTATTATTAAATGATGCCGATGAAATAGTTGAAGTAAGCGATCAGTACAAAGATGTTGAAGTGGATATGGGCGAAGTTAATGCCCTTATTGGCAATGCGGAAATGATTGATGTTGATGACGAAGAAAATTCAGTTAATGCCAAATTAGATCTGGCCCGTGCCTACATTGAGATTGAAGATGAAGATGCTGCCAAAGCATTACTCACTGAAGTCAAAATTGACGGTAATGAACGCCAACAAAGTGAAGCCTCAAAACTACTGAATGATATAAGCTAATCATAAAGTACATAAAACGGCGCAGTTAACTGCGCCGTTTTTGTATCAGGTATACAGACTCTGACAGTGGGTTGTGCTTTTGCATTACATCTTCAGTTAATTTGTTATAAAATGCGCGCACTTAAAATTAGAGGGTTTAATCAATGCGTGTGGCCTTAGGCGTCGAATACGATGGTAGTCAATATTTTGGTTGGCAAAGACAGAAAGAAGTTGATTCTGTGCAAGCGCAAATCGAAGCGGCGTTATCATCAATTGCCAATGAACCGATTGAAATTATCTGTGCGGGACGTACAGATTCTGGGGTACATGGAACAGGTCAAGTCATACATTTTGATACTCAAGCTAATCGAGCGATGTCAGCGTGGACATTAGGCGTTAATGCCAAGCTACCTGATAATATTGCAATCCGCTGGGCGAAAGAAGTGGATGAGACCTTCCATGCTCGCTTTTCAGCGACTGCACGTCGATATCGTTATATTATCAATAACAGTGAATTTAGACCGGGTATTTTAAATAAGGGTTTAACCCATTATCACTACCCACTGGATCACAATTTGATGCACCAAGGCGCGCAATTGTTTGTTGGTGAACATGACTTTACCAGCTTCAGAGCATTACAGTGCCAAGCCCATAGCCCGGTAAGAACCATTGAATTTGTTAATGTCACTCGTCAAGGAACATTCATTATTATCGATATTAAAGCCAATGCATTTTTGCATCATATGGTGCGTAATATTGTTGGCACCTTACTTGAAATCGGCCAGTCACATCAAAAAATTGAGTGGGTTAATGAACTTCTAGCATTAAAAGATAGAAAATTTGCCGCGCCGACATCAAAGCCCAATGGCTTATATCTGGTGGATGTGACTTACCCAGAGCACTACAACTTACCTAAGCCGCCAATGGGGCCGCTATTTATGCAAGATTAGACACTTAGCTGCTACTGATCGCTAAATAGTCGCATTTTTACTGTTTACGAAACAACAATGTGAGCATGGGACAAATTCAAAAGGGATACAATGAAGACAGATAATGACACGCAATTAACCGTTAAGCCTGCAAAAGACGCAAGCTTGTCCCAATGGTTAGATTATTTATTATCGATTCACCCCACTGAAATAGATATGGGCTTAACCCGAGTAACGGCCGTTGCTGAGCGTTTAAGTCTATTGTCCTTAGCTGACTCTAAAGTGATTACCGTTGCCGGAACCAATGGCAAAGGTACCACTTGCGCCATGCTTGAGGCGGTATTTTTGCAAGCCGGTAAAACGGTTGGGGTTTATAGCTCGCCGCACTTAGTTAACTTTAACGAGCGCGTAAGGCTTAATCATATTGACGTGACAGATGCGCAAATTATTGAAGCCTTTAGTGTCATTGAACATGCCCGCTCTGAGATCTCATTAAGCTTTTTTGAATTTGCCACCTTAACAGGATTATATATTTTCAAGCTGGCTAAACCTGAGATTATTTTACTGGAAGTGGGCTTAGGTGGTCGTTTAGATGCAACCAATATTATTGATGCCGATGTCAGTGTCATTACCTCGATTGATATTGATCATCAAGAGTATCTAGGTGATACCAGAGAGCTAGTCGGCCGTGAAAAGGCAGGAGTATTTAGAACTGAGTGTTTAGCGGTGATTGGCGAACCTGATTGCCCTAATTCCATAACCGAATATGCCCAAGCGATTAATGCGTATGCTTATAGTGTTAATAAAGACTTTAGCTATGTTATTGCAAATAACACTAGCACAGATAACCGCTCAACTTGGCACTATAGCAGTGCTAATCGCAGCATAGAGGCTATACCATTACCGAGATTACCTTTAGCCAATGCCGCCACTGCCATTGCTGTTATTGAGCAGGCTTTCCCACAACTCAGTGATAACGATATTAAACAGGGCATTGCCAATGCCAGTTTGTCAGGCCGCTTTGAGCAAGTACTAGAACAACCAAAAGTGTGGGTTGATGTAGCACATAATCCCCATGCTGCGAAATACCTTGCTACGCAACTGCAAGGCTTTAAGCCTGCGCGCATTATTGCCTTATGCGGTATGTTAAAAGATAAAGATGCCGCTGCAGTTTTAAAGGAGCTTGAAGACAGTATTGATGAATGGAACTTTGTATCATTACCGGTTGAGCGCGGAAATGATGCTAAAACATTAGCCAAGGAGTTAAATACAAGCTTGTCTGCATCACAATTTGACTCAATGGATTTGGCTTGGCGCAGTATTAAGTCAAATATAAATGCAGATGATGTAGTAATTGTTTTTGGCTCATTTTACACTGTGGCAGCGTTTAGTGAATTATTAAAAAAGGGATAAAGATTTGTCTGGTCAATTTCAAAACCGTTTAGTTGGCACCATAGTGATCGTTGCTCTTGGGGTTATATTTTTACCTGATTTATTAGACGGTAAAAAGCAGCGCCAAGTTGAAGAGTTTACAGAAATTCCTTTACGCCCAGTGATTACTGAGCAAGCAAGCGATCAAATTGGCGAGGGTTACACTCCTGAAACCTTTGAAGTTGAAGAGATTGCAGCAACCCAAGATTTAGCTCAAGTTTCAGAAAAAACCAGCACTACACCAGCGACTAAAACTGACAGTGGAACAAAGTCAGTCACAAGCGCCAACACCGCAACCGCATTAACAGCAGTAACCTCAAAGCCTGAAACTGTTAAATCAGCCATAAAACAAGCTCAGCCCATCAAAGCGGGATTTACCTTGCAGTTGGGTGGTTTTAATAACGCTAAAAATGTTGAAGGCTTAGTTCAAAAGCTGCGCACTAATGGTTTTACCGCTTATACATTACCGACTAAACCGATTGATGGTTCTTTAACAAAAGTGTTTGTCGGCCCTGAACTCTCAGCAGATAAACTGAAAAGTTATCAACAAAAAATACAGAAAATAACCGGTCTTCAAGGCAAGATTGTGCAATACAATCCCCTAGAAAACTAACTATTCATCATTGTTTTTTTCAGCGCACAGTCAATTTATTCTGCTAGAGGTGTGAAACTTTTCAGTCTCTGTTAGAATCGCGCCGTCTTAACATCTATACCGGATCCCTCTCTCAATGGTTTGGATTGATTACGCTATTCTCATTATCATCGGCCTATCAACTGTTATCAGTTTGATACGTGGATTTGCCAAAGAAGCCATGTCGCTAGTGGTATGGTTCGCTGCTTTCTTTGTTGCTAGCCAATTTTATCAAGATCTCGCTGTTCACCTAACGCAGATGAATGACGAAATGCTTAGAAATGGCGTTGCAATTGCTATTTTATTTATCGCTACTCTCATTCTTGGTGCCTTAGTTAATTACATATTAGGCCAACTGGTGTCAAAAACCGGCTTGTCAGGCACAGACCGCGTATTAGGTTTGTGCTTTGGCGCGCTTCGCGGGGCGTTAATCGTCAGCGCAATATTATTTTTTCTGGATGCGTTTACCGGTGCTTCAAGTCAAGACTGGTGGACGGATTCAGAGCTTGTACCCCAATTTGGTGTGGTTATTCAGTGGTTTTTTGACTATCTGGAAAATACCTCCAGCTTTGTACCCAAAATATAAATATAAATATAAAACATCTTACAATGAGGAAGCTTACCCATGTGTGGTATCGTCGGAATAGTTGGTCTGTCATCGGTTAATCAAACCATTTATGATGCGTTGACCGTGCTTCAGCACCGTGGTCAAGATGCTGCAGGCATCGTGACCGTGGACAAAAATGCATTTCGTTTACGTAAGGCTAATGGACTCGTTAAAGACGTATTTGAAATCAAACACATGCAACGCCTTCAAGGTAATGCAGGTATTGGACACGTACGTTATCCAACAGCAGGCAGCTCGAGTGCCTCTGAAGCACAACCATTCTATGTTAACTCTCCATTTGGTATTTCCTTAGCCCATAACGGTAACTTGACGAATACAGTTGAGCTTGCTGAAGGACTGATCAAAAAGCGCCGTCATGTAAATACCACCTCAGATTCTGAAGTGTTATTAAACTTGCTTGCTGATGAACTGCAAGAAACCCGCAGCTTAACCTTAAGCGCTGATGAAGTTTTTGATGCAATAGCGAAAGTTCATGCACAAACTCGCGGTGCTTATGCTGCTGCGGCGATGATTATTGGCCAAGGCTTAGTGGCATTTCGTGACCCATTTGGGATCCGTCCTTTAGTACTTGGTAAGAACGAAACCCCAACAGGTACCGAATACATGGTCGCCTCTGAATCAGTGGCACTTGATGCAGTTGGCTTTGAAGTGATGCGCGACGTTGCGCCAGGCGAAGCAGTTTATATTTCACTTGATGGTCAACTATTTACTCGCCAATGTGCGGTTGAGCCAAGCTATGCACCTTGTATTTTTGAATTCGTCTATTTCGCTCGTCCAGACTCGAGTATTGATAAAGTGTCTGTCTATGCCAGCCGTGTAAACATGGGGGCTAAATTAGGCGCAAAAATTCAAAAGGAATGGGAAGATTATGATATTGACGTGGTGATCCCAATTCCTGAAACCTCGTGTGATATCGCCCTAGAAATTGCTCGTGGAATGGACCTGCCATATCGCCAAGGTTTTGTTAAAAACCGCTATATTGGCCGTACTTTTATTATGCCGGGTCAGCAAGAGCGTAAGAAATCTGTTCGCCGTAAGCTAAACGCGATTAAAACTGAGTTTACTGGTAAGAACGTATTGTTAGTTGACGACTCAATTGTTCGTGGTACCACCTCTGAGCAAATCATTGAAATGGCTCGTGAAGCTGGGGCTAAGAAAGTGTATTTTGCTTCAGCAGCACCTGAAATTCGCTTCCCGAATGTCTACGGTATTGATATGCCAACCACCAATGAGTTGATTGCTCATGGCCGTGATGCTGATGAAATCGCTAAAATCATCGGCGCTGATGGGATTATCTTCCAAGACTTATCAGACTTGGTTGAAGCCGTTGGAATGGAAAATCCAGAAATTAAGCGCTTTGAAACCTCAGTATTTGATGGTCATTACATCACTAACGATGTTGACCAGGCGTACTTGGATCACCTGACTCAACTGCGAAATGATGATGCCAAAGCCAATAATAAAGACATTGGTACTAACTTAGAAATGCATAACGTTTGTCATCCTTAAACGATACTTTCTAAGTAACTGATTAAAGCCAGCTAGCCGCTGGCTTTTTTGTTTTTCTTTTCCTTCAGTAATCGAAACTAGTACTACAGATAAAAAAATGCCTGAATCACTTCAGGCATTTTGCTCGGTTTATTGATGATGAATCAATCTCAGATTATTAATATAAAAATATTAGTAATTATGAGCTTCAGCTAGTCTTGCAGGGGAATGACATACAGAACATGATTCAGTGATAGGTGCAGGGTCAAATACGGCAAAGTCGCCACTTTCACCCGTGTGAGTGTGATCAGCTTCTGGCGTGATAACCACATCGAAATCACCACCTTGTTGTATCATGTGATTTTTCGCAGCATCACCTGTATGACAAGTGGCACAGTTAGCAGAAATCGCCGTGATACCGTAAACACTGCTTTCATCCATACCGTTTAACACAACTGCTGGTGCTACATCTTCAAGGTCAATCATACCAGTGTGACAAGCTTGACAGTCTACCGGCATGTTTCTGTCGGTTGTTGGCATGTCATTTAGACCTCGGTCTTGCTTGTATGCTCCAAAGTGCATGTTGTGAACCAATGGTCCCCACGCCATCGCATAATCTTCACCTTCTCTAGCAGGTTCCCAGTTATAAGCGGAATGACATTGTACACATGAGTCACCGCCTAAATCGAAGCCACCACGCTTACTACCGTGCCCATCTAGACCTTCAGTATGACAAGAAAGACACTTTAGACCGTCAGAGCTAGTACGACGGACGTCTTTGATGTTCGATACCGAGATAGGGGCATTAGCAGAGTATCCCCAGCGATGAGTGTAATAAACACTACCATCGACACCACCAAATAATTCTTCACCTTCTTCATATGGTAGAGCATGTTCGATGATATAAACCGTGGTATTGTCGTCGCCAGCACGAGTCGATTTAGAACGTGCTACATGTCCTGCGTCACGACCAGGCAACATTGCCTCGCCGTTTTTCATGACAGTAGCCCAACCTTTTGGTTCTGCATCTGTTTTTTCGATTGCTAAGATATCAACAACCTTACCTTCGCTATCAGTCGCTTTTGCAGTGACTTCAATCGTCGCTTTATCTTCACTACGAACAACAGAAATAACTTCAAAGTTATAGCGGTTTAATGCTTCATCACGATTTGCACCGTTTTCATGTTCATGTTGGAACGAATTGTGACAGCTTGCACAATCAAGGTCAGTAAAGTTACTGTGATTAACAGTTAAATCTTTATCTTGTAAATCAGCATGACAGGTTGCACAGCCATTGAGAGATGCTGTAAATACCACATCGTCAATGTGACACGTTGAACAGCGGTACTTATCCATTGAGTAAGCACTCTCACTTGGATCTTCTGAGGACATTCTCTTAGCTAATGCTTCGTGGCCAGAAGCTAAATAACCACCTTCGCCATCAGCTAATTTACCATGTCCTAGCATTGCCATGGTGTTTTCAGCCCAGCCGCCATCTTTTTGTTCAGTTTGAGTGTGACAAACTAGACATGCTTCAACGACAACCACTTCTTGGTCATTGTCGATTGCATGGTGATGTTGATGCCAACCCCAAGTTGCGTTGCCAGTAGCATCTTCAAATTCACCGTGACAGGCGACACATTTAGCATCGTCAGTGGTGCTAACTTGTGCATAAGAATCGTTTTTGGTAAACATCACGCGTTTAGTACGTGGCATACCATTTTCGCCATTACCTGGTCGAATATAGCCAGTACCAATTGATTCAGATGTCGCAGCTTCATGTGGCATAGAAAGGTTATAAATACCCTCACCAGCGTGAGTTAGCGTACCCGGTGCGTTATCATCACCCGCAACCCAAGTCACATCAACAGTGTCAGCAAGTAAACCTGCTTCATTTTTGATGGTTGACATTAACTGGACTTTATCTAAATCTTCTACTGGAACCCCATCTTGGTTCTCCACCGAAAATTCAACATTCACGACACCCTCGGCATATTGCCATTCCATGACTTTTGCTACTGCTGATGTGGTCACTACTGGTGGCACCCAAGGTGCACCAGGTTCGCCAGGTAGGCCATCGTTTCCATCTTTACCATCATTACAAGCACTCATCCCCAGTGCAGTAGCCACAAGTAAAGCAACACGACATTTGCTCATTAATTTCATCTCATACTCCAAAATGTTTTTCTTACCTCTTAATGGGTAATTGGAGCGTAATGTAAAGATTGCTTGGCAACTGTTGACTAGATCACAAACTAGGAGTATTACTAGTTTAATTGTTTATATTCAATAGTTTGAATATAAACCTCCTAGCTGAACATTCTGAATTAAAGCTTAATCTCCCGATGTGTTTTTGCATTAAGATCACAAATTAAAGTAAATTTTTATTGGTTGTTTTTGGTTAAGTTTAGCGCCTTAAAAGCGTGTTTTTTGATGCTTTAGCCTAGTATTTTGAGTGGCAGATTATCTTTCTAAGAAACCTGCCATTGCATTAACAGTTGCACTTATTTTTGCTATTCGCTAAATTACACTGTAATTTCATACAGTGTTTTAAAAGTCTAATAAATCTATGATGCTCTATATTGCTGAAAAACCCAGTCTAGGCCGTGCTATTGCCGATGTATTACCAAAGCCTCATAAAAAAGGTGATGGTTTTATCATGAGCGCCAATGGGGATTGCGTGTCTTGGTGTATAGGGCATTTGTTAGAGCAAGCAGAACCAGATGTCTATGATCCCGCTTTTAAATCATGGCAATTAGCCCATTTACCCATAGTGCCGAGTAAATGGCAGTTAAAACCTAAAACTAATACCCGCTCACAGTTGAGCATCTTAAAAAAGCTCATCAAACAAGCATCGAGTTTAGTTAATGCTGGCGATCCAGATAGAGAAGGGCAGCTGCTGGTGGATGAAGTCATTTCCTATGCAGGTGTAAAGGCCGACAAGATTGCTCAAACCCAGCGTTTACTTATTAGCGATCTTAACCCTTCGGCGGTAAAACGCGCCTTAGGGCAATTGCGCACTAATAAAGAGTTTGTCCCCTTATCTACCTCAGCCTTAGCCCGCAGCCGCGCAGATTGGCTATATGGCATGAATATGACCCGCGCTTATACCATTCAAGGCAAAAAAGTAGGTTATCAGGGAGTATTGTCTGTTGGTCGAGTGCAAACCCCGGTACTGGGGTTAGTGGTAAGGCGAGATGAAGAAATTGCCAATTTTCAGCCCAAAGCTTTTTATGAAGTATTGGCGCATTTACTGACCGATAACCAAGAAGGCTTTTCGGCTAAGTGGAAACCCAGTGAAGCATGTCAGCCATATATGGATGAAGAGGGGCGAGTGCTCGCCAAAGGCTTAGCAGAAAATGTGGTGGGACGGATAACCAACAAAGCTGCTGAAGTGACCAAGCTTGAGTCAAAAAATAAGCGTCAGAACCCCCCATTGCCTTATAGTTTATCCAGCCTGCAAATCGATGCGGCCAAGCGTTTTGGCATGAGCGCTAAAGAGGTGCTTGATACCTGTCAGAGTCTATATGAAAGGCATAAATTAATTACGTATCCGCGCTCAGATAGTCGCTATTTACCTGCTGAGCAACATGGCCTTGCACCCCAAGTTATTCGCGCAGTATTAAGTAATGATGCCGGTTTAACCGCTAAAGCAGATAAACCTAATGCCAAGCTTAAGTCCAAAGCCTGGAATGACAGTAAAGTTGATGCTCACCACGCGATAATTCCCACTGAAAAAACCACTAATTTGGCAAACTTATCAGCCAAAGAGTCGCAGTTATATTCTCATATTGCACGGCAGTATTTAGCCCAGTTTTACCCCGCCTATATTTATGATGAAACCCAAGTTGAAGTGACCATTGCGGGTGGCTTATTCACCACTAAAGCTAAGCAAGAACTGTCATTAGGTTGGAAATGTTTATTTGCGAAAATGCAGGGTAAAGATAATGCAGATGGCAGTGATGATGAAAATTTAGTGACTTTGCCGCCACTGAAAAAAGGTCAACAACTCCATTGTGAGCGTGGCGAATTGCTTGAAAAAACCACTCAAGCGCCAAAACATTTTACAGATGCGACCCTGCTTGGCGCCATGACGGGTATCAATCGCTATGTCACTAACCCTGAAGTGAAGAAGATCCTAAAAGACACCGATGGCTTGGGCACCGAGGCAACCCGAGCAGGCATTATTGAATTACTGTTTAATCGCGGTTACTTATTAAGGCAGGGTAAATCAATCATTGCCACCCCAGTTGGCGTTGGCTTGATCCATTCATTACCAGAAACAGCCACCACACCGGATATGACTGCGCTGTGGGAAAGTAGCCTTGATGCCATAAGTCAAAAGCAGCTTAGGTATGATGCCTTTATGGAGCCATTGTTAGCGCAATTACAGCAACTGATTGAGCAAGCTTCAAATCAATTACCTACAGCTCTTGAGGGGATTAAAGGGCCTGGCTATAAAAAACGCCGCGCCAGTAGTGGCTATAAACGCAAAGGTGCAGCAAGTAAAACCTCTACGGCTAAAACTTCCCGTAAGCGCAGCTCGAGTAAATAAGCCGATAAAAGAGAGTTTGTATGAATAAATCATGGGATACAGGTATTGCATCGCTCGCACTCGATTGTTCTTAAAGGGAATAGCGGAATTTCAGGCAAAAAAAATGAGTAAACCGAATCAGGGTTTACTCATAAAAATTCACTAGTTCACAACATAAAGGGCGGAACAGGTTAGATTATGGCCGAACTTACTTAACTGAAAATTAATTTAATCTGTCGACGTGCTGTGGAGTGTGATCGACTTCAATATTAATCAATTTAAAACTGAACATTAAATTACATTTGTTATCGAATGCTATCCTTTCGGCTCAATGAAATGAGTTTATCTAAAATATGCTCACCATCCATACGAATGCCATTATGCTCATATTCTGATGTTAGCCAATAGCTGAGGTTATTCACTAGCTGCGCAGTTTCAAGGCTGTAATTCATATCAACATACATATCTTCACTGTAAATAGCCGCAGTGACCGGGACGGTGTTTTGCAGTAACACGTCCACATCGTATAAATTGCTCCAATCTGATTTTTGCGCAATTAATTCTGCCACCTCTTTGAGAGGCTTTAACTGATTAAATTGTTCAAAGAACCATGGATAAATCATTTCGCCAGTAAACAGTAAGCGCTGCCCTTGTTGATAATTGAATTTAGGGAACTGCTCTCTGACTCTATGGGCTGACCAATTAGCCCCTTGTTGATGAAACTGCTGGCAATAGATCGATTCATGCAATAACGCGAAAATTGGGTTGGTGTTGTAATCCAAAAATTGACTAAATTGATGCAAAAATAGCGGGTTTATTGTGCGACCTTGGGCAGTATCGATCATGGCTTGCTCAAGTAAGTAATAGAGGGCTTCAGGGCCTTGCTCCATACCTATATTAACCCCGAGCAGCTGTAGCATCTCAACGGTGAGTTTTTCGCCTGTGGCAAGGTAAACGTCATTATCAGCAATATAGTCAGCCAGTTCTGCTGTTAATGACTCAGCATCTTTGAAACGATGATAAAAATCAGCGTTTTTGGCAAGTACCCGTTTATAGGTTGCTTGATAGACGTCATCTGCTTGACGGGTTAATGATGGAATACCACCTGTGATAAAGGCTTCAGTTAGTGCTTGTGGCGCTGCGCTTAAATAGCGTAAAACACAAAAGCCGCCAAAACTTTGGCCTAAAATACTCCATGGCTGATTATTTGCTAATTGAGCTCTAATTACTTCAGCATCTCGAACAATGTTATCGGCTCTAAAGTGGCACACATAATCGGCTTGTTCGTGCGCGGTTAAATGCGCCAGTGTGGCGCTATTTAGTAAGCTTGAAAGACCGGTGCCGCGCTGATCAAGCAACAGCACTCGATATTCTTTTAGGGCGCGTTTTATCCAGCCACTATTCTCAACAGGGCGCACTGCACCAAAGCCCGGTCCACCTTGAAAATACACTAAATAGGGTAAGGATAAATCTTGGTTTTCTGTACTGACGATTTCCCGAACAAAAATTGATAATTGCTCACCTTCGGGCTGCTGATAATCTAATGGAACGCTAAAAAAGTGTTTTGTGGAAACGATCCCAGAAAGAATACTGTCAATTTGCATGGTGTGCCTGTGAAAATAGGATTCAGAAAGGTAGTATTGTATGAAGGTTAGTCCTTGGTCACAATGAAAATATGATGCTAATTAAATGAAGTGGTGATGTTAAATTATTCATTTGTTTGGGCAGCGATGCAAGCTCAGTAAAAATGCTTGTGTTCAAACCAACTAATTGGTTTTATTTTTTGATTCTTATAGATAGATCAAACATTTTATTAAGCTTTAACGCATAATAACTTGGTCGCGATAATTTTCTCAATTTGAGGATAGAAGTAATGAAGTACCAAATCATTCCAGTCACCCCGTTTCAACAAAATTGTAGTGTTATTTGGTGTGAAAAAACCAAACTGGCAGCCGTTGTCGATCCCGGTGGTGACATTGAACGTATTATTACTGAAGTTAATAAGTTAGGTCTGAGCTTAGAAAAAATCTTATTAACCCATGGTCATATTGATCATGTTGGCGGCGCGAAAACACTGGCTAATCAGCTTAATATTCCTATCATTGGCCCACATATCGCTGACCAATTTTGGCTACAAGGGCTAGCAAAGCAAAGCCAGAACTTTGGTTTTGCGCATGTTGACTCGTTTGAGCCTAGCCAATATTTAAATGAAGGCGATGAAGTGACCATTGGCGAAGAGCGTTTATCGGTGGTGCATTGTCCCGGTCATACTCCAGGACATGTGGTGTTTCACTCTAATAAATCAAACCTTGCATGGGTTGGTGATGTGCTATTTAGAAGCTCCATTGGCCGCACTGATTTTCCGCAATCGGACCATCAACAACTAATCCACTCAATTACACAAAAATTATGGCCTTTAGGGGAAAAAGTAACCTTTATACCCGGTCATGGTCCTATGTCGACTTTTGAAGAAGAGCGTCAGCATAATCCATTTGTTGCTGATCAATTATTGGGCTAGGCTCAAGCGTATTCATTTAGCTGCTGGGAATATTGCCCGGTGGCTTACGCAGCAAGCTAGCAGTGTAAAGTAAAATACACTGCTAGCTAAATTGGCATAAACCGTTACATTTTATCTTGCACCAGCTTCACATCCCTTAAACCAGCGACTAGCCTGACTTGCTGGTTCAAACATAGTTATTACTGCCCTTAAATTAATACAGTTAATACTTTGGTAAGTGCCATAAGGCTTTGCATTGTTTAGCGGCTTTGCTAGCTTATAGTCACTTAAAGCACTTATGCTGCTTTGATTAATTACTGCTGAGCGGTGTTTTCATATCAATCAGCATGCTGGCAGGGACTCATGGCACATCATTTATTATCATTGTTAGACACTTGGGCTGAAAAACCGCAACAAGACTGGACTTTAGCAGTCATCACTTCTGTTGAAGGTTCTTCATACCGCAAACCTGGCGCCATTATGCTGTTTGACCCTTTGGGGAAAACCTTAGGCATGTTAAGTGGTGGCTGCTTGGAAGCAGACTTACGTCGTCACGCACAAAAGTCCATACAAACCCAGCAAGTTCAGCAATTAACCTATGACGCCACTGATGAAAATGACACCAGTTACCAACTAGGTTGTGGTGGTTTGGTCAACATTATGATGGTGCCGCTATTAGGTGATAATCATTACCTCGGCTTAGCCGAGTTACATCACCAGCTGACGCTAGGTAAAAAAGGCTCGTACCAATTATCGATAGTTGAGCATCATAGCCATGCTGGCCAAGTCGTAGGTAAGTTCGTTGCTGATGACATAGCTTACAAGCAAACTGCAGCAGACATTATTACTGGTATTGTTACTGACGTGAGTTCTGACAATAACCTCAACTTGTTACGTATCCCAGTCAGAAGCCCATTTCATTTAGGGGTGTTTGGTGGCGGGTTGGATGCACAGCCTTTGGTGGCTATGGCGCAGCAGCTTGACTGGCAAGTCAGCGTATTTGATAGTCGCTCTGCGTATGCAAGAGGCTATGATTTTCCAGATGCTAAGATTTGTAAAAAACCACTAACGCAGATAGACTTGTTAGAAATACAACACCTTGATGCGGCCGTAGTTATGAATCATAACTTGGATATGGACGCTGCAGCATTAAGCCTATTGCAAGGAACAAACCTCGCTTATATCGCGCTTTTAGGGCCAACTCATCGAAGAGATAAGGTGTTGCAAAAATGTCAGCTTTCAACTGATGATTTTAGTGGCTTTTTCTCAGCCCCTGCAGGGCTGGCATTAGGCGGAGAGCTACCAAGTTCTGTGGCCTTAAGTATCTTGTCTCAATGCCACGGGGTATTACATCACGGACTTAAGCGGCAAGGTGAGTTAAGTAATCTTGATAAGGTCATGCTTTGATGAATTTATTTTCTACTCCCCCTAATGTGGTCTCCGTGATGTTAGCCGCAGGGGGTAGTACTCGCTTTAATGGGGCAAAACTTGCCGCAACGTTAAGCGCTGATAATAACGCGCAAAGCCTAATTCAACAGAGTTATGCAATATTGAGTAAGGCGACAACCGAGTTAGATCTATCGCCACCAGTTTTGGTACTTGGCGGCCATAAAGACCTACTTAGTCCATTACTCGCCAATGACATTGAGATATTAACCAATCAAAACTGGCAATCAGGTTTGGCAAGTTCAGTGGCTATGGCGGCAAGTTATGCCCAATCACAACAGGCTGATGCATTACTACTGACATTAGCAGATCAAGTTGCCATCTCTCATTCAGATTATTTAAGCCTGTATGGGCTTTTTTGCCAATTTGGTAAAACCACTGCGGCTTATTACCAGCAAAGCCCCGGTGTACCAGCCATCTTTCTCGCCAGTGACTTTGAAGCATTACAGCAACTTGAAGGCGACAGTGGTGCGAAAAAAATATTAACACGACATTTAGAACAGCAACAATTGACTGTTTTGCCATTAGCGCAAGCGGCAATTGATATTGATACTCAAACCGATCTCAAGCAGTGGTTGGTCAACAAGGAGTAAGTTATGACACAACAAACACAAACGTTGCAGGTAAATGGCAAAAATTTTAGTCTTGATGCCGACCCGAATATGCCCATTTTATGGGCGCTGCGCGATATCTTAGGCTTAACTGGGACTAAGTTTGGTTGCGGCGCTGGCTTATGCGGCGCTTGCACTGTTCACCTTGATGGCAAACCGGTTAGAGGCTGCCTGACCAGTATTAAGCAAGCAGCAGGTAAGCAAATTACCACCATTGAAGGCCTTGAAGCTGACAAGTTAAAAGCGGCTTGGGTTGAACATAACGTACCGCAATGCGGTTATTGCCAAGCAGGGCAGTTAATGTCTGCAGCGGCATTATTAACCACGACAGCCAATCCAACAGAAGCACAAATTGATCAAGCGATGACCGGTAATATTTGTCGTTGCGGCACCTATCCACGTATTAAGGCAGCTATTTTTACTGCCGCTAACAGCAAAGTGGAGGCGTAATTATGACTACCTTTACCGCCGTAGAAAATATGAGTCGCCGTGGGGTGTTGAAGTTATTTGGCGCCGTAGGAGGTGGTTTAGCCCTTGGAGCATCTGGGCTTGCTTGGAGCCCAATGGCCATGGCAGAAGGCAAACAAGCGCAGCTAAACTTGTTTATTGCCATTGGTGAAGACAATAAAGTGTATTTGACCTGTCACCGCTCTGAAATGGGCCAAGGGATCAGAACGGGTATTCCTCAAGTATTAGCAGATGAGTTAGAAGCTGACTGGGAACAAATCGTCGTCGTGCAAGGTCTCGCTAACGAAGAGTTTGGCAGTCAAAATACCGATGGCAGTCGCAGTATACGTAAGCATTATCAGCGAATGCGTCAAATGGGTGCTACTGCCCGAGTCATGCTTGAGCAAGCTGCTGCGAATGAGTGGAAAGTACCGCCATCGCAAGTGTATGCCAAGGCGGGTAAAGTCCATGATAAGTCCTCCTCAAAGTCGTTAAGTTTTGGCGATTTAGCGCTCGCAGCAAGTGTATTAACTACGCCAGCACTTGATAGTGTGACTTTAAAGCCTGCGTCAAAATTTACCCACATTGGTAAATCTCCCGCAATTGTTGATATGGACGACATGATCAGCGGTAAAGCGGTGTTTGGTTATGATATTAAGGTTGAAGGCATGGTTTACGCCTCAATCACTCGCCCGCCAGTTTTAGGCAGCGATGTTGCCTCAATTGATGACAGTGCAGCAAGGGCGGTTGCAGGAGTGCTAGATGTTATTCAAATTCCTATTGCTAAAGGCGCGCCGTTATTTCAAGCCCTTGGCGGGGTAGCTGTTATTGCGAGTAACACCTGGAGCGCAATTCAAGGTCGAAAAGCATTAAAAGTAACTTGGACCGAATCAGCTAATAGCCGTTATGACTCTGATGCAGATTTAGCTCAGCTAGTGACTCGGGTTGGCCAACCTGGACAAGTTATTCGCCAATTGGGTGACAGTGTTACTGATTGGAATAAAGATAATAGCTTATCAGCGGTGTACACAGTGCCGTATCTCACCCATGCGATGATGGAGCCACCTGTAGCGGTCGCTTCAGTAACCAAAGAAGGTTGCGAGCTGTGGGCATCAACTCAAACGCCCCAAAGCACTCAGAAAAATGTTGCCGGCACTTTAGGGCTTAAAGACGAGCAAGTTAAAGTCAATGTCACCCTACTTGGTGGTGGTTTTGGACGTAAATCTAAGCCCGATTTTAGTGTAGAAGCGGCGATATTATCCAAGCAACTGAATAAGCCAGTAAAAGTCAGCTGGAGCCGTGAAGATGAAATTCAAAATGGCTATTACCATGCAATTAGCGCTCAGTATTATCAAGCTAAGTTAGATAACAACCAAGCGCCACAAGCATTACTGGCTCGCAGTGGTTTCCCGTCTATTAGTTCAACCTTTGCTGAAGGCGTTGATATGCCATCGGCTGGCGAATTGGACCTGGGCTTTTCCGATATGCCGTTTAATTTACCTCAAATTCAATTAGAGTCAGTGAAAGCCACGGCTCACTCTCGTATCGGTTGGATGCGCTCTGTGTGTAATATTCAACACGGTTTTGGGATCGGTAGCTTTGTCGATGAACTGGCGGTCAATGCAGGTAAACCTTGCATTGCAATGTGGCGTGAGCTGCTCGGTACGCCACGCTATGAAAAGCTTGAGAACCAAATCGTCAAATACGGTAACTATGGTGAAACCTTAGATGATTTTCCCATCGATATTGGTCGTTTTCTTGGTGTTATCGATGCGGTAGAAAAAGCGATGGCGAAACACCCTAAAGTCAAAGACGGTCAAGGCTGGGGTTTTGCAGTACATCGTAGCTTTGTCAGCTACGTGGCGGTTGCGACATTAGTTGAAGTTAACGGCGATAACCTCAAGGTCTTAAAGAGTATCGCCGCCATTGATGCGGGTACAGTGGTTAACCCTGATAGAGCGCACTCTCAAACAGAAGGTGCGGTTATATTTGGTTTAAGCCTCGCGATGATGGGCGAGATTAGCTACAAAGACGGTAAAGTGGAGCAATCAAACTTCCATAACTATCGGTTATTACGAATGGGGCAATCACCTGAAATTGAAACCATTGTCGTGGCATCAAGCGAAAAACCCGCTGGTGTGGGTGAGCCCGGTGTGCCGCCTGTTGCGCCAAGTTTAACCAATGCGATTTTTGCTGCTACCGGTAAGCGCTATCGTGATTTACCACTGAATAAAGTGTTAAAAATGTAACTTTAGCCAGCAAGTTTAAACGCCCAAATTGGTGATAGAATTTGGGCGTTTTTTTGTAAGTATTTTTAATAATAAAGTATAAATAACACTGAAATTTGCAAGACCAGCACAGGCTTTATTGAAGTGAGCACATATTCGATTTAGAAGGTCAACAGTGACGCTTTTTGTAAAAAGGGGCCATGCTAATGTTTTGGCTAAGAGTTAATTAAAACAAGTAAGGTAATTTTATTTAATATAAGCTAAAGCTAAATTATCGATTTTAAAAGTAAACCTCAACAGCACAGGACTGCGACACATGACAGCAACACATCCATTGGCCTTACCTCTCATCAATATTTATGCAAAAGGCGGTTACACAGTAAAGTTACATATTGGCAGTCAACAAACGGAAGTGAACTTAATTGTTGATTCAGGTAGTAGCACATTAGTTGTCGGTCAAGTCGCTTATCACCCCGAAGATGATACAGATTTAACGGCCACCAGTTTTGCTCAGGAAGTGACTTACGGTATCGGTGGTTGGGACGGGCCTGTCATAAATACGAATGTCACCATAGGCAATGATACATTTTCATTTACTTTGAATCCGTGTCCTGTAGCAGTGGTGTCTTCGCTGGCACAACGCAAAACATTTGGCGAAGCCAATGGTATTTTAGGCCTAGCTTACTATCAACTGAATTCAAGCTATGACCTGCATGATTATTTAGTTGAACGTAATGTTTCCCCGCCAGTTACCTATCCTTGGCCATTTTCAGAAGAGGATTCGGTTTGCCCAAATGATACTCATCACCACACTGATGAACATCAGCACTTTAGTAGCAATGATTTAACCCGCTTTAAGGCTTTTTTAAAAACTCAGCCAGAGCAGGATATTTTGCCGTATTTTACCCAGTTAGAAACTCAAGGATTATGTGCAAACAAATTCGCTTTTTACTCTCAGCGATCCAGTGTGCATGTGGCAAGTGCAACGCCATCAAAAGCATCACTTGCTGCAGATCCTTTAAATCAGGGCTGGTTAATTCTTGGGGGTGGCAAAGAGCAAACACACTTATATCAAGGTCAATTCAAGCACATAAAGGTTGAACATAACGTACACTACAATGTCACCTTAGTTGGGATTAAAGTGGGTGACTTTGCGCAAATTAATGCCGCCGATCTTAAACCTGAATTTGCCTACTACTTAACCAATGCAATTATCGATACCGGCACTAGCGGTATCATGTTAACCGATGTGTTATTCGAGGGGTTAAAGCAGAACTTACACACACTGACTCAAACTGTAGCGGCGTCCAAACCAAACAAACACACTGGCATTCCACAGGATTTTTTAAGCTTAATTGCGCCTTTTACTGACCTTGCAGCACAAGAAGTGGGAATTGATGCCGAATTACTGGATTTAACGCAGTGGCCAGATATTGAGTTTATTTTTGCGGGTCATTCTGAGTGTGATGGTCATGGCGGTGCGCCAGCTTCTCATACTCACTCTCAAACTCAAACCAATAGTCACCAACCAGAACCCATCACATTAACTTGCAAGCCCCATGATTACTGGCAACTTAATAGTCCTTTACAAGGTAAAGCGTGTTTCAAAATTATTGGCAAGTTACCGCAGTGGGGTAATCAGTCATTAATTGGCTTACCGCTACTCAACAATTACTACGTTATTTTTGACCGAGAGGAACATAAAACTGGAGTGATTCGTTTTGCAGAGCAAGTACCCTTTGAATCAAAACTGGTGCAAGGGGCAGCCAAACATCAGCTATCAGTATCAACGGGTGCGGTTAAATGAATTACAGCTTTAACACTCAACGTCTGTCGATGCGATTAATACAGCAAGGTGATTTTGACATCTTTGTGCAGCTTTATTCCGACCCTAAGACAATGCGAAAAATATGCGCCCCTTTTGAGCCGAAGCAAATCAAACAATTTTTCGAAACTGCCATTCAAAATAACCTTACCCCAACAAAAAAATACTGGGTTTGGGTCATCGAACACAATAACCAAGCAATCGGTTTACAAAGTTTATTTGCACAACAAAATCAATCGAACCGCGCAGATATAGGCATTATGTTACTAAGACAATATAACGGTAAGTTACTTGCTGAAGAGGCGACTATCGGCTTAATTAGTTTTGGTTTTAGTCAGCTTAGATTCGAACGAATTTACGCTCAATATGACAGCACCAATTATGCGACCCATAGGAGTACTCAAAAGTTAGGGTTTATAATTGAGCAGCCAAAAATTAACCGCTTCGATGAAAAAAACGTCAAAAATAAACCCCAATACATCAGTAGTTATATAACTGCAGAGATTTGGCAAAAATCACTGCCAAATCATATCAATACCTGTTAAATTAGATAACATAAAAGTAACATTGATTTTAACTATAAAGGCGTGAGAATACACACCAATGAATGGATCTTTAGTTTGCGTAGGGTTAGGAATGACGCTAGGGGCGCATATTTGCCCTATTAGCAAGAGTCATATTGATAAGGCCGACGTGGTGTTTTCTGGCGTCTCTAACGGTATTGTCGAGTTATGGCTTAAAGAAATGCATCCCGATGTGCGTAGCCTGCAAGTCTTCTACGATAAAGGAAAGTCTCGCCACATTACCTATAAACAAATGGTCGATGCCATGCTCGAACAAGTCAGAGCGGGTAAAAAAGTTGTTGGCGCTTTTTACGGTCACCCTGGCGTGTTTGCCCAAGCTCCCCATGTCGCTATCGAACAGGCAAAACAAGAGGGGTTTGCTGCCAAGATGATCCCCGGCATTTCTGCTGAAGACTGTTTATATGCGGATTTGGGCATAGATCCGGGTCGCGTTGGTTGCCAACATTTTGAAGCTAGTCAATTTATGTTTTATCAACGTAAAATTGATGCATCTGCTTACTTAATACTATGGCAAGTGGGTGTCGCTGGCGATAAGTCATTACAGCGACTTGAGACAGGGCAAGCCCATAAGCAACTGTTAGTGGAGTTGTTACTTGAAACTTACCCCGCAGACCATTCGGTCATATTGTATGAAGCGGCAGTGTTACCGATTGATAAGGTTCGCCAACAGTATATCCCAGTTAGCGAATTAGCCCAAGTTGCTATTCATCAACATACCACATTGGTGATCCCGCCTTCAGAAAGTATGAAAGTTAATACCAAATTACAAACCCGACTACTTGAGTTAGAAGCTCAATTAAGTCACCACCAAGCAAGTTAAATTGTAAATATAAGCTGGATTTACAAGACATCATTTTAAGGAGAAAACATGTCAAACATTATTCAATTACTCGAGCGTATGGGCCAAGATGCGGACTTACAAAATCCACTTTCATTAGCGGATGCGATTTCAACCTCTAACTTAACTCCCGAGTTAAAACTGGCTTTATCAAATAATGACATTACTAGCTTAGAAAAGCAGCTCGATGTATGCCCTGATATTGTTTGCATGATGGCACCAGCCGAAAGTGACAAACCAACAGAAGATGACAAACCTGCTGATGAAAGTCAGCCACAAGATAAAGATAACACCACCTCAAATATCAAACTGTCAGCTTAAATAGCTATCAGCATAACTCACTGGCGAAAATAAAAATGGATCTAAAGTTGATGAAAAAGTTTGTTTTTATTTTCGCACTCGTTATTTCAGCATCGCTAAACGCAAATTACATCGATGATTTGTTAGTTAGGGCTGATAATCTTCGCAGTAGTCACCCTGAAACGTTTCAGACAATATTATCAGAACTAGAACAAGCACAGCTATCTCAGCAACAACAAGGCCATTACCATTACCTGCTGGCTTATCAAAAGTCATTTGAAGGTGATTTTAAAGGCGCGATTGGCCTCTATACCGATATTGTCGATAACGATCAAACATCCACGTCGATCCGATTTCGGGCCAATATGTCACTGGTTAACATTTACGCAATTTCAAAAGATTGGAATCAAGGCTTAAAGCACTTGCTCATTAGTCAAAGCTTATTGCCTGATATTGTCGACAGTGAAAGCAAACAGCATGGATTAATAGTTAACGCCATTTTTTATAATCAAATAGGCCAATATGAGCTCGGTGAAGAATATGCCAGTAAGCTAACTAAAGATGTCACAAAAGGTCGCAATCACTGCATGGCGGCGCAGCTTTCATTAGAAGCCAAGTCTAAGCTCAATTTACTTGACTACGACAGTCCACTTTTTAACGATGCTATTCAGTCTTGTGAGCAGGCTCAAGAGCCTGTAGTGCTGAGTGGGATTTATACCTCTAAGGCTTCGCTATTAATAAAAACAAATCTACACCAACAAGCGTTAGCACTGTTACTGCAACATCAATCGATGATTGAGCAAACCCAATACACCCCAATTTTATCTTATTTCTATGGTTTCCTTGCTCAAGCCTATTTCGGCTTAGGTGAAAACCAGCAGGCTAAAGAAATGGCTCTTAAGACACTGGCTTATACAGAAACTTTAGGCAGTTCAGAACCAGAAGTGATTGCTAATAAAATATTATATAGCCTTGCAGAACAAGCGAATAATCCCATTGAGGCGCTTAAATATTATCAACAATTTGCCGAAGCGGATAAGGCGTATTTGAATGATATAAAAGCCAAACACTTAGCTTATCAACTCGCAAAACATCGGGCTGCTGAACAACAAAATAATATTGAATTTTTACGTCAGCAAAACAATGTACTGCTGCTAAAGCAAAAGATTGATATCGTTGAATCAGAGAATAATCGACTATTTATCGCGCTGCTTATCTTGTGTGTGACGGTTTTACTGGGGATGATTTTTAGAACCAAATCGACGCAAAAGAAACTGCGCCATCTAGCGCAAAATGATGGCCTAACCGGATTGTTTAATCGTCGCTATTTTACTCAAAGTGCCACAATCGCGATTGCAAAGTGTAATAACCTCAAGCAGGTTGGCAGCTGTATATTGTTTGATTTAGACAAGTTCAAAAATATCAATGACAGCTATGGCCACAAAACAGGGGACTGGGTCTTAAAAAGGGTCGCTTTGGAATGCAAAAAAATAGTCCGTAATAAAGATATTTTTGCCCGTATTGGCGGCGAAGAATTTTGTCTGTTTTTGCCCAACTGCAGTATAAGCGATGCATTAGTCATTGCTGAAACTTACCGCGCTAAGCTTAATGCAATCATCACTACTGAAACGGGGTTTGATTTTGCTATCAGCGGCAGCTTTGGGGTGAGTGACTTCAGTACTTCTGGTACCTCATTAGATAAACTGATTGCTGATGCTGACCATGCCATGTATCAAGCTAAGAAATCTGGCCGAAACAAAGTTTGTGCATCAACTGAAACTTATGCTGATTAATCTAGGCATCAATAAAGCCACCTTGGTCATTTAAAGCGAGGCAGTTATCAAAAAGCCTAACTACTATATACTCAAGGTGTAGTTAGGCTTTTTAGGACAAGACATAGGAATGCCAACCTTAAGGTTTTACATTCGCATCAGAAAACTAGTCTGAAAAAGTACTCCAAATCGGGGCGTGATCTGATGGTTTTTCAATAGCGCGTAAATCGTAATCTACGTCTGATTCAGTCAGCCTTGGCAACATAGATTTGGTCACCATCACCACATCAATACGTAAACCGCGGTTATCAACAAAGCCCTTACTGCGATAATCAAACCAAGAATAACGCTCAGTGCGATCTGGGTGTAATTCACGGAAACTATCAACAAAGCCCCAGTCTTTTAATGTCGCTAACCATTCACGTTCTTCAGGTTGAAAACTGCACTTACCGCTTTTAAGCCAACGCTTGGCGTTCACTTCACCAATACCAATATCTAAATCAATCGGTGAAATATTAATATCACCAATAATCGCGATATCTTCATCTGGGGTGTGGTTATCAGCAAGGTGCTGCATCAAGTCTTGGTAGAATTTGCGTTTAGCGGGGTATTTAGTCTCATGGCTGATGTTCTCCCCTTGTGGGAAATAGCCATTTATCACCGTTAGAATACGGCCATTAGCTTGAGTAAACTTACCCATGATCATCCGGCGCTGAGCATCTTCTGCATCGCCGCTAAAACCTTTGATGATTTCAACGGGTTCAGCTTTTGACAGCATAGCCACACCGTAATGCGCTTTACCGCCATGGTAGTGGACGTGATAACCCATAGCTTCAACGTCAGCGACTGGAAATGCTTCATCGTGGACTTTGGTTTCTTGCAGGCCAATAACATCAGGCTGGTGGCTGTCGATTAACGCTTGCAGCTGATGCAAACGTGCTCGAATACCATTAATGTTAAATGAGACTATTTTCATTAAACCAGTACTCTTTTAAATGGCTTAACGATAACTTTTTCATAAACGCCCGCTGCAATATACGGGTCTTCATCTGCCCAAGCTTGTGCAGCGACTAATGACTCAAAATCAGCAACTACTAAAGAACCGGTAAAGCCTGCTTCACCAGGATTTTCGTTATCAATAGCAGGATGAGGGCCTGCAACAAGCAAACGACCTTCGCCAGCCAATGCTTCTAGGCGCGCTAAATGAGCAGGGCGGACAGCCATGCGCTTTTCTAAACTGTTTTCAACATCTTGTGACGAAATCATGTACCACATAAGTAAGTTTCCTTAAGTTTATTTTGCTTGTTCAGACTCATCATGTTCCATATGTTTATACAGATACACAACGGTAATAACAGTATTGACCAGTGTTAATGCACTTAAGCCAAAGACTTTAAAGTTGACCCAGGTTTCTAGCGGCAAACTGAAGGCAACATAGATATTAGCCAAACCACAGGCAACAAAGAAGGTAACCCAATACCAAGTGACGTTGGCCCAAATGTTATCAGCACACTTCATTTCTTTGCCAAGCATGCTTTTTAAAATTGGCTTGCCAATTAACTGGCTGACAAGTAATGCGATGGCGAAGAAGGCATAGACTATGGTGACTTTCCATTTAATGAATGCGTCATCATGGAACACTAAGGTTAAGGTGCCGAAAAAGGTCACCATGGCAAAGGTGATTAAATGCATTTTTTCGACTTGTTTATAGAGCAAATAAGTCACGATAAGCTGCACGGCTGTGGCAGCAATTAGCGCACCTGTTGCAGTATAAATATCATAAAATTTATAGACGGTAAAAAAGATAACCAATGGCAGAAAATCAAGCAGTTGTTTCATTAGATGCAATAACCTAAAAGTAAGTGTTAGCAGTCCGTTTGCTAAAGGAAAATAATGGCTCAAAGTGTAGCAGTTACCGCAGCTGATCTGAAGTTGATTCGCCGTCGTTCGGCTGAACTTGGGGAAATTTTGATAAGTTTTTATTGATCGTTGAGGATCGGTATTGGCGCTGTGTATGTTTGGCCCCATTAATATAAAAAAATGCCGCAATCCTATTGGATTACGGCATATTTAGTTTCAATGTTTTGCTTTAATTAACGTCAGCTTATGTCCGTTGACTTGTAAGCTTACTCAATTAGCCCTTATGCGTCGCCGCTTTCATATTACGGGTAAATTCAGCTAACTGTTGTAGCAATGCCGCTTCATCGTGCTGGTTTCGCTCAATGATTTTCACTACAGCAGAACCTGAAATTGCGCCAGCAGCGCCAGCGTTAATAGCTTCACTGACTTGGCTTGGCTCAGCAATACCAAAACCTAATAATGGTGGCGGTGCATTATATTCAGCCAGTTTAGCGAGTATTTGATCAATGGGCTGGCCAGCTTTTGACTCTGTTCCTGTTACCCCAGCACGAGATAACAAATAGGTATAGCCTTGACCTTCAACGCTGACCATTTTTAAGGTGTCGCTATCAGCATTAGGCGGGGCGATAAAAATTGGCGAGATCCCGTGTTTTTTAGCAGCTTCACTAAAGGGAGCTGACTCTTCAACGGGCACGTCCGCAATTAGCACAGAATCAACACCGGCTTGTTGCACTTTGCTATAAAACGCATCAATGCCATTAGTAAACACAAGGTTTGCGTATAACAATAAGCCAATAGGCATATCTGGGTATAACTCACGCACTTGGGTGAGCAGCGCAAAGCAATCAGCCACTGTGGTGCCAGAGTCTAGGGCACGTAAGTTTGCGCCTTGGATCACAGGGCCATCTGCTAATGGATCTGAAAACGGAAAGCCTAACTCTAATGCGTCAGCGCCGTTATCCACTAGGGTTTTAATGATGTTAAGTGATACTTCAACCGATGGATCGCCTAAGGTCACAAAAGGCACAAAAGCGCCTTGTTTTTTAGCGGCTAATTCAGCGAAAGCAGCTTGATAACGATTGGTATTATTTACAGACATGTTGATTTCCTTATTTCGCAGCATCAGCTGAAGCACGTTGTTCTAGAATGTCAGAGACGGTGAAAATATCTTTATCACCACGGCCCGAAAGGTTAACCACTAAAATGGTTTCTTTGGTTGCCTCTTTTGCTAATCGTACGGCATAAGCGATCGCGTGAGCTGACTCTAATGCTGGGATAATCCCTTCAGTGCGAGCCAATAACTGGAAACACTCTAAGGCTTCATCATCGGTTGCTGACTCATATCGAGCGCGGCCAATTGAATTTAAATAAGCATGCTGTGGACCAACAGATGGGAAATCAAGACCTGCTGACACTGAGTATGATTCTTCAATTTGGCCATCGCTATTTTGCATTAGCGGCGCTTTCATCCCAAAGAAAATACCAGTTTTACCGTGCTTTAACGGCGCGCCGTGCATTGGGGTATCAATGCCTTTACCTGCCGGCTCAACGCCAATAAGCTCAACGTCTTTTTCATCAATAAAGTCAGCGAACATGCCAATGGCGTTTGAACCTCCACCGACACAGGCAATCACGGCATCTGGTAAACGGCCTTCTTTTTTAAGAATTTGCTGTTTAGTTTCTTCACCAATCATGCGCTGAAATTCACGTACAATTGTCGGAAATGGATGCGGCCCAGCAGCTGTTCCTAATAAGTAATGTGCTTTGTCATAACTTGCAGACCAGTCACGCATGGCTTCATTACAAGCATCTTTAAGGGTACCTGAGCCTGAGGTGACAGGGATAACTTCTGCGCCCATTAACTTCATTCTAAATACGTTAGGTGATTGACGCTCAACGTCTTTAGCGCCCATGTAAACTTTACATTTAAGCCCTAATAACGCACAGGCTAATGCCGATGCAACGCCATGTTGGCCTGCTCCGGTTTCTGCAATAATTTCTTTTTTACCCATACGTTTTGCCAGTAATGCCTGACCTAATACTTGGTTAGTTTTATGGGCGCCGCCGTGGAGTAAGTCTTCACGCTTTAGGTAAATTTTTACCATTGGGTTAGGGCTTAAATTACGGGTTAATGTCAGCGCAGTTGGGCGGCCAGCATAGTTTTTCAGTAAATCAGTAAACTCTTTTTGAAACTCAGGATCTTCTTGAGCATCAACAAAGGCAGTTTCTAGTTGCTTAAGAGCAGGGACTAGAATTTGTGGCACATACATGCCGCCATATTCACCAAAATAAGGGTCTAACTTAAGCTTTGTCATGGGTATTCCTTAATGATTCTGTTTAATTTTGTTGTTTAGCAGGCGCTTTGCCATTCAGTCTTGCCTAATGGCACTAATTCTTTCTAATGGCGTTAAAGGCTAAATTAATTTTGTGTGCATCTTTAATTCCGGGCGCAGATTCAACCCCTGAATTAACATCTAAGCCATAAAAGCCTTGCTGGTTGGCTTCAAATATATTTTCGGGTGTCAGCCCACCTGCAAGCATGGCGTTATCTCGTTCAGTCGCTGTTATAACTGATGAATCGAGTAACCCTTGCCAGTTAAATGTCTCGCCGGTGCCGCCAAATCCAGCACTATTTTTACTATCGAATAAGTATCGGCCACAGCCTTGTGCTTTATCGCCAACGGTATTGGTGCTGCTGTCTACGCTCACCGCTTTCCAAATTTGGCAATCAAGCTTGGCGCTTGCGAGTAATTGTTTTAGCTCGCTTATGTCGGCGCTGGTTTCATTACCGTGTAATTGCACTACCTTTAAACCAACAGCCTTGACGGTTGCAACGATTTCAGCATTGGCTTGATTGACAAATACGCCGACAAAATGAAGTCCAATGCCTGCTTGCTGGCTTTGGTTAACAAGGTCTGCCGCGTGTTCAACGCTGACATGACGTGGCGATTTTGAATGAAAGATTAATCCGCCAAATACCGCGCCCGCTTGAGCTACCACGCTAATGTCTTCAAAACGGGTTAAACCACACACCTTATTATTGCCAAAAATGAGCTGACGACAGGCTAAATCAATATCATCTTGGGCCATAATTGAACTGCCAACAAGGTAGCCATCAACCAGTGGATTTAATCGCTTAACTTGTTGGTTGGTGTAAATGCCAGACTCACTAATAATAACTCGGTCAGCTGGAATTTGCGGCGCTAAGGCTTCTGTCATGGCAAGGTCGGTACTTAAGTCACGCAAGTTACGGTTATTAATACCGATAATAGCGGCATTAAGTTCAATTGCTCGGTCTAACTCTTGTTGATTACTGACTTCAGTTAAGGCATCTAAATTGTATTTTGCGGCTTCAGCGGCTAAAAGCTTGTATTGCTCATCATCAAGTACTGACAACATTAATAGCACTGCATCGGCGCCTTGATGAGCCGCAAGCTTGATTTGGTATGGGTCAACAAAGAAGTCTTTGCATAAAATAGGTTGGCTAACGCGAGCGCGTACTAACGGAATATAGTCTATATCGCCTTGGAAAAACTGCTCATCGGTTAATACTGAAATACCGGCGGCATATTTGACGTAAATGTCGGCAATGGCTTCAACATCAAACACAGGGCGAATGAGGCCTTTAGAAGGGCTGGCTTTTTTACATTCAAAAATATAACCGGCATTGGGTGCCTTAAGCGCATCAAACAAACTACGGTCTGAAATTTTTGGCTGTAAGCTGGCTTCAGGGTAGCGCAATTTTAATGAGGCAATATGCGCTACTTTGGTATCAACAATCTTGGTTAATACGTTTGATTCTTTATCCGCTGTATTAGCGCCAGAGTTAGTGGTAGTCATTATTTCGCATCCTCTTGTTGGCTTGCTGCAGCGAGTTGGGTTAATACTTCATAAGCTTTACCACTGTTGATGGTTTCAAGTGCTAACGCTGTGCCTTGCTTTACCGTGTCACACACACCGCTGACATAAAGCGCACAGCCGGCATTAATGGCGACAGCGTCACGATGAGCAGGTTGGCCTTCACCTTTTAAAATTGCTTGGGTGATAAGGGCATTGTCACTTGGCTCACCACCTTCTAGTGCTTTAATTTCTGCAGGCTCAACACCTAAGTCTTGTGGGGTTAATTTATAAAAACGAATTTTGCCATCATTAAGCTCAGCTACTTGGGTTTCGCCATGTAACGCAACTTCATCTAAACCGCTGCCATACACCACCATTGCACGTTTCACGCCTAAGGCATTAAGCACATTGACAATCGGCGCGATTAGTTTCGGTGAATACACCCCAAGTAACATGGCTTCAGGTTTTGCTGGATTAATCAGCGGGCCTAGAATATTAAAAATGGTGCGAGTTTTAAGGGCTTGCCTTACAGGCACAGCATGTCTTACACCGGCATGGTAATGGGGCGCAAACAAGAAACATAAACCAAAATCATCAACACATTTACTGGCAGATACAGGGCTCATGGTTAAGGCTATGCCGCAGTGCGATAGCACATCAGATGCGCCCGATTTACTCGATACGCCGCGATTACCATGTTTAGTGACTTTTGCTCCTGCAGCTGCAGCAACAAAAGACGCGGTAGTAGAGATATTAATGGTGTTATGGCCATCGCCACCTGTGCCAACAATATCGACTACGCCTTGGCTTAACGACGATGCGCTTCGTGGGAAAGGTTTAGCCGCTCGACGCAGCGCATCTGCAGCACCTGTTATTTCATCAATGGTTTCGCCGCGCATTTTTAGCGCCACTAACATGCCCGCCATGGCGACGGGATCCATTTCGCCAGCAACAATAGCACTAAATAATTGCGCACTTTGGCCGCGAGTAAGGGCATTACCTTGGTATAGCGAGTCTAAAAGTGGTTGTAGCTCAGCCATTACAGGGCTCCTTTAACTGGTGAATCAACACTAGCTGACGTATCAACATCTGCAGATGTTTGAGTTAGGTAGGTAAGCGTTTGCGTTAATAAGGTGCTGCCTAAAGTGGTTAATATTGATTCTGGGTGAAATTGAAAACCCACCACTTTATCTTGAGGATGCAAAATTGCCATTGGCATATCATCTGTACTGGCAATGACCTCTAAACATGCCGGCACTTGAGTGGCGACTAAGCTGTGATAACGGGCAACGGGCAGAGGTGAAGGCAGGTTAGCAAATACACCTTCGCCATTATGAATGGTTGGACTGGCTTTACCATGAACGACAAAAGGAGCGCGTTCGACTTTACCGCCGTAATGCTCAACCATGGCTTGATGACCCAGACAAATTCCCAACATAGGGACTTTACCCGCCACTTTTGCAATAAGCTCCATCATGCAGCCTGCTTCGTGAGGCGCACCGGGGCCGGGAGATAATACTAATGCGGCTTTACCGTTTTCGCTTATTAGCTTTTCTGCTAAATAATCAGCACTGACATCATTACGATAAATCATCACTTCAAAGCCTAAGCAGCGGAATTGATCCACCAAGTTATAGGTAAATGAGTCGAAGTTATCGAGTAAATACAATTTCATATTATTGTCTTGCGTGGCAGTTGTGTTTAAAAGAGTGCTCATAGTCCGCCTCCCATTTTAATTGCTGAAATAACGGCTTGTGCTTTTTGACGGGTTTCGTTGGCTTCAGCTTGGGGATCGGAGTCAAACACCACACCCGCACCAGCTTGAATATGGGCAACATCATGTTTTACAAAGGCTGAGCGGATCACAATACAGGTATCCATATCACCTAAACCATTAAGGTAACCGACAGCGCCGCCATAACTGCCACGACGAGCTTGTTCAGCTTGTCTAACTAACTGTGAAGCACGAACTTTAGGCGCGCCAACTAAGGTGCCCATATTCATACTTGCTTGGTAGGCATGTAGCGCGTCTAAATCTTCGCGTAATTGACCTGTCACCCGACTCACCAAATGCATCACGTGAGAGTAGCGGTCAACTTTTAATAACTCGGCCACTTTACGACTGCCGCTTTGACTAATACGAGCAATATCGTTACGGGCCAAATCCACTAACATTAAGTGCTCAGAGAGCTCTTTTTTATCAAGGCGCAGTTCAAGTTCAATACGGCTATCTAAATCAAAATCAATCTGGCCATCGGCAGTTTTACCCCGTTGGCGGGTACCCGCAATAGGGTAGATTTCAACTTGATTGGTGGCGGCTTCATATTTAAGGGCACTTTCAGGTGATGCGCCAAATAAAGTGAAATCAGGACCACGAAAGTAAAACATGTATGGACTTGGGTTAGTCAGTCTTAATGCGCGGTATGCACCTAGAGTATTAGGGCAAGGCAAGCTAAAGCTACGTGAGGGGACAACCTGGAAAATATCGCCAGCAACAATGTGCTCTTTTAAATCAACCACGGTTTGTTTAAAGGCTTCATCGCTGATATTGACTTGAGTCGGGGCATCAATACTGACCAATGGCGCTACTGCTGCCAATGTTTGGCAATTGGCTTTAAGCTGAGTAACTCGCTCAAGCAGTGACGAGGCTTGAGCTGCACTGTCGAAAAATTGATGAGTAATAATGTCGGCTTGCTGGGTTTGGTGGTCAACCAAGATTAAGGTTTCAGCTAAATAAAATAAGTAATCAGGGCAATCGTTGTCGGCATTAGGAACATCAGGTAGCGGCTCTACCGTATCAATCAAGTCATAGGCCAACACACCGCCTAAAAATAAGTCCTCAAAAGTATCACTTTGATCAGTTTGTATGTGCTGGACAAACATTCTTAAACCATCAAGGGGTGAGGTGGACTTTAAGCGGGCATCTTCATCTTGTAGCTCTTTGGCTTTAGCAAGATGAATGGTAATAACATTATCTTGGCGTTGTTGCTCACTGGATTTGAAAAAGTTACTGATTGGCGTAAGTAAGCTGGCGCCGTTATCAGTTAATGCAGTAAAGGTGAGCTGGTAACCATCACAGCGGACCATCATGGCTGCATGGGTCAATACAATACTTTTAAGATGATCTTTGCTTTCTATTTCTGCTGACTCTAACAACATAGTATGCGGCGCATTAGCAGTAATATGCTGATAAAGACTAAGCGGGTCAGCGTGATATGCTAAGGTCTGCTTTTGGGTTACCACATGGGCAAATTGATGTTCCATAATGCTTATTGCGCCTCGCTTATAGTGTGCTTTTTCATACTCTGTTCTCTTCATTTTAGCTTGGATTGCGTTAGTTTTATTGGAGAGTGCAAGCCGTAAATAGCAAAAAAGCCCACATCTCTGCGGGCTTTTTAGTAAAATCTTGTGTTATTTAAATAACCACAACGCTTCACACCACCCGTTAATTTGGGAAGTGCCACCACCAACTGATGTTTAACGCGTTAAAGTTTGTCATTTAAAAAGGTTCTCTTTATGTCATTTGCAGGTCATTTCACTGCGAAGTCATTTATAATGGGTTTTATATTCTGTAACTAGCTATAGAAGACCTTAGCTGGCTTATAAAGTCAATTGAATATTTCTCAAATTTATTATTTTTTTACAACTAGCGACTAAAGCAGTAGCAATTTGATGTATATGTAGCAAATAAACGCTAGATGGCTAAGCATTCTAACAAAGTTTAAAGTACAATAACCTAATGATAACAGACTCCCTATTGGCCGATCTTCACAGCCACACGACCGCATCTGACGGCGTACTCACTCCAGCTGAACTTGTTGAACGTGCCATTGATAAAGGCGTGCAAATGCTCGCTATTACTGATCATGACACCGTTGCTGGATTGGCTGAAGCGCATCAATACAATAACCAACATTCCACGCCATTAAAACTGATTAATGGCGTTGAAATTTCAACTCGTTGGAATAACTTTGATATTCATATTGTCGGTTTAAATTTGGATATTACCGATGCTGCGCTACTTGCGTTTTTAACAAACCAACGTGAATTACGTGAGCAACGGGCTAAAGACATTGGTATTCGTTTAGCTAAGGCGGGTATTGAAGGTGCGTATGAAGGCGCACAAAAATTTGCAGCAGGCGCAGCTATCAGTCGAGGCCATTATGCGCGCTGGTTAGCTGAAAAAGGCTATGCCAAAGATATGCCGAGTGTTTTTAAACGGTATTTAGCCCGCAATAAAACCGGTTATGTTCCCAATAATTGGGGCGATATGGCCAGCGCGATTAATATTATTCACCGTAGTGGTGGCGTTGCGGTATTAGCTCACCCAAGCGGGTATAAGCTATCTGCTAAATGGCTTAAAAAATTAGTCCGTGAATATAAAGAAGCGGGCGGTGATGCGATGGAAGTCGTATTAGGACAACAAAGTATTGATGATAGAGCCAACTTGGTCGCATTAAGTCATTTGAATAACCTAATGGGGTCAATTGGCAGTGATTTTCATTTTCCAAGTAATTGGATTGAGTTGGGTAAAAATTTATTCCAACCTGCTGGAATACAGTGGGTGTGGCAAGCAGAATCTTGGACGGAGCGAACATGAGCCAATTTTTTTATATACATGATGAAAACCCGCAGGCGAGATTAATTAGCCAAGCGGTTAATATTTTAAAACAAGGTGGGGTGATTGTTTATCCTACCGATTCAGGTTATGCACTGGGCTGCATGATCGGTGAAAAAGATGCCATGACCCGTATGGCGCGCATTCGTAAGATTGATAACGACAATAATTTTTCGTTAATGTGTCGCGATTTATCAGAATTAGCCAATTTCGCTCGAGTGGATAATCAAGCTTACCGCTTATTGAAAAGCTGCACTCCTGGGCCTTATACCTTCATCTTTAAAGCCAGTAAAGAAGTGCCGCGTCGACTACAATGTGACAAGAAAAAGACCATTGGTATTCGTGTGCCAAACAATTTAATTGCACTGGCATTATTGGAAGCGTTAGAAGCGCCAATTATGTCTACCAGTTTAGTGATGCCAGATGCAGAATTTGCTGAGTCTGATCCTGAGCATATTCGAGATATTTTAGAGCACAATGTCGATGCTATTATTCATGGTGGTTACCTTGCTGAAAATCAAACCACGGTTATAGATATGTCTGAAGGCGATATCGATATAATTCGTCAAGGCGCCGGCGATACCAGTATTTTTGAATAACCCTTGCAACGGTTGAATGCACAAGTTTGATTGATAGTGGTTTCAACCACAGTCAATAGTGCGTATAATCGCGCGTTTGGTAATTTCTCGCTAAAATTAGATGCAGATATTTTCTGAATACTTAGTTGATATAAGTTTAATCTTTGTGAAATACAACAGATATAGCCAAACAGTAGTAATGTAGTTTAATAAGTTATTTGACTTAGAAAGCTGATTTTAATCATTAAATTAAGGGACGACAATGCAAGGTATCCAGAAAAGTTTACCTTTAGCGGTTGTTCGAGGCGAAGCGTTTGACGCAATGCCTAATGATTTATTCATTCCTCCTGAAGCCCTTGAGGTGTTTTTAGAAACATTCGAAGGCCCGCTAGATTTATTGTTGTACTTAATTCGTAAGCAAAAACTCGACGTTGTTGACTTACCAATAGAAAAAATCACCAGCCAATATTTAGCTTATATTGAAGTTTTAACCGAAGCGCGAATAGAGCTTGCCGCTGATTATTTAGTCATGGCAGCCACATTAGCCGAGATAAAATCACGACTACTGTTGCCTAAAATGGCAACCGAAGAAGACGATGATGAAGATCCTCGGGTAGTGTTGATTCGTCAATTGAAAGCTTATGAAGTTATCAAACAGGCATCAGCTGATTTAGATGAACTTCCGAGGCTAGAGCGAGATGTATTTTTAGCGAAAGCGACACTCTCGCCCAATGTAAAACCAATGGTGATGCCACCTGAAGTGTCTTTAGTTGATATTGCTCAAGCATTTTCAGAGGTACTCAAAAGAATTGATGCCAACGAACATCACCATGTAAAACGCGAGCTATTATCGACCCGTGAACGCATGAGTCAGATATTAGCTTTACTATCGACCGAGCATTATGTGCCATTTACTGATTTATTTGACATTAGTGAAGGCCGAGCTGGCGTGGTAGTGAGCTTTTTAGCTTTAATGGAACTGGTTAAAGAGCTATTGGTTGATTTGGTTCAAAACGAGCCGTTAACCCCCATTTATGTCAAAGCGTTTTAAGCTGCATTGCACAAGATACGATAAAGGATGACCATGCAAATAAACATGATTCAATTAAAACAATTAATCGAAGCCAGTTTATTTGTGTTGGGTAAACCACTAACCGTAAAAGCATTAAAAGACACAGTATTAGTGAAATTTGATGTCTCTCGAGCACGCATTAAAGAATGCCTCGATGAATTACAACAAGATTATCAAGAGCGTGGGGTACAACTGGTCGAAGTGGCTGGTGGTTATCGCTTTCAAACCCAAGAGCTGTTAAGTGAATTCTTACAACCATTGTGGCAAGAGAAATCCCCTAAATATTCACGTGCGACCTTAGAAACCTTAGCAGTAATTGCATACAGGCAACCAGTTACTCGCGGTGATATTGAATATGTAAGAGGTGTGGCCGTCAGCAGCCACATAATAAAGAGTTTAGCTGATAGACACTGGGTAAAAACAGTGGGTCATAAAGAAGTGCCTGGGCGACCGGCACTCTATGCCACCACCAGTGAATTTTTATCTTATTTTGGCTTGAAAACCCTAGCAGACTTACCGTCGCTATCGGATGAAGAGTCATTGCAGGCGCTATTTGAGAAAGTCTCAATGGCGTCACAACAAACAGAAGAGTCGAACTAGATGAGCGAAAAATTGCAGAAAGTCTTGGCCCGTGCAGGCCATGGCTCCCGTCGTGAGATGGAGGCATGGATTGCTGCAGGCCGTGTTAGTGTAGACGGAGAAATTGCCAACTTAGGCGATCGCGTTGAAGCAGAAGCTAAAATCCGTATCGATGGCCGTGCTATAACCATCAAAACCGAAGATGACATTATTTGTCGTGTGTTGGCATACCATAAGCCAGAAGGTGAAATTTGTAGTCGTAAAGATCCTGAAGGCAGAACAACGGTTTTCGAACGTTTACCGACAATACGTGACTCACGTTGGGTAGCGGTAGGGCGTTTGGATATCAATACTTCAGGTTTACTGTTATTTACCTCTGATGGTGAACTAGCTAACCGTTTAATGCATCCATCAAATGAAGTTGACCGTGAATATGCGGTGCGCACATTTGGTGATGTACCTGAAGCGGCAGTTCAACGTCTTCGTAAAGGCGTGACATTAGAAGATGGTCCTGCCAACTTTGACACCATCAAAGCTGCTGGTGGTGAAGGCCTTAATAAATGGTGGCATGTGACCCTAAAAGAAGGGCGTAACCGCGAAGTTCGCCGCTTATGGGAATCACAAGAAGTGCAAGTTAGCCGTCTTATCCGTATTCGTTACGGCATGGTTGAGCTACCTAAGTCACTACCTCGTGGCGGTTGGGTTGAACTGGATATGGAGCAAGTAAACTACTTGCGCCAAGTTGCAGGTCTAGAGCCTGAAACTCGCACCATGTTAGGTACTGATAAACACAGTGTCGCTCGTGCTAAAGTGAAAGGCGCTAAGATCCGCCGAGCCGTGCGTAAGCACAAAACTACCGCAGCGCGTCCTAAATCAAACCGCCAGCGTAGTTAATACGTTTTAGTACGTGCTTGTTTGACACAAAAGGCCACACTATGTGGCCTTTTTAATACCTAAAACCTCTGCCTACTTATTAAAACACCCGTAATAAAGCATTATTAGTTAGTCATTTCGTGGTGTTTTGCTATTAATCTCATAATTCCCTATCGCTAACTTGAAACTGTGATATCTGCTAACTATATTTAATGTTGATGATTTTTTCATCAATTACGTACACTTACAGTTAAGGGAGTATTCAATGAAAAAGTTAATCGGTGCCATCTTTGTGTGTCTTATCTATGGCTGTGCTTCATCGCCAGCAACCTGGAAAGGAATGTCAGAAAGAGATATTGCAGATTGGAAAGCGATAGGCTTTGATGCAGCTAAAGCTCAAAAATGGAGTAAGAGCGGCTTTAATGCTGAACAATCACAGCAATGGAGCGAAGCGAGCTTTAATGTTGAGTCAGCAGCTGAATGGTCAAAAGAGAAATTTAATCCAGAAGAAGCGGGTACATGGAAGCAGTCAGGGTTTGAATTAGAAGATGCCATAGAAGATCGAGCTAAAGGCCTAACCCCAGTAAAAATGGATAACTAGTATCAGATCGCAAATAGTGAGTACGAAATGGCAGCACAAACCACAAAATTGCGAAATTCATCATTGTCGCGGATCTAATGTAGAAGATGCTAATTCTTGGGGGGGAGCAAATAATATTGAATATTCAGGATAAATCAAAATATTCAATTGCGCTAACAGGGACGCCATGGCGCTCTGACGCTGCTCCAATTGTATTGGCTCAATATGGCAGCGTTACAAATGAAATTGAATGTGATTATATCTACGGCCTAGAGAACGCAATAACAGATAATGTTTGCCGTGTTCCTCAAATTATTGCCATTGATAATGACAATATAACAGTTGAGGCAGGAGAAGATAAAAAACATTTTTCTAGTTTTTTTGATTTATTATCTACCTCAATTCTGCCGCATTCCGACATTATTGAAAATGAAAGGGTGATCGATCATGTACTTCTGAGTGCAAATACAAAGCTAGATGAGCTGAGGGCTGAAAGCCCAGATGCAGGTGGTCTGATAGTCGCGTCTTCGGTGAAACATGCAAAACAAATACAGCAAATTTTGGCGGATAATTTAAAGCAACAGGCGATTGTGGTGACTTATCGTGAAGATGAGCCAATGGTGCTTATAAAGCAATATCGCAATAGTAATGAGAAATGGATAATTAGTGTCGGAATGATCAGTGAAGGGACCAACATTCCAAGGCTTCAAGTTTGCTGCCATTTAACCAATATCAAAACAGAGATGCACTACCGACAGATTTTAGGCCGTGTGTTGAGAATAACAGATTCGATTAATCAAGAGGCGGTTATGTATATGCCAGCAGAGCCAAAATTGGTTGAATTTGCAAATAGGGTTGGTAAAGATGTACCCACTGAGGTCAGTATTGTTAAATTTGAAAAAATGCATGTGAGTTTAGAGGGGGAATTACTCGATGATAATTGCAATGAAATGCAATTGGAGGGGGATCTAGATAAGCATGCTGTATCCATGGAGATTGGTGATTCAATGACGTTTACTAAATCAAACCCAGAAGCTGGAGATAAAAATCCACTTACTCAATCATATGAAAAGGTGATGGATATTTTTGGTCGTTTTAAGCAAGAAACTATTGAGTTGAATTTGTTTACTACCAAGAATATATAAAAAACTCAATACTAACATGAAATATTGCTTGCTATCGGGAAAAAACGAGCGTGAATATTTTTACTAACTGAGGCGCTTTGGGGCACAGAGCGACTTAGAAAAGTTACTATTAAGCCTCTAAATTAGTGGCCAAAATCACTGCGCTAATGCAGCCGGTGACTGGTAAATCCGCTTTAGTGATCGTGTCTGGTCGCTTTCCTTGTAGTGTGAGATTGCTCAAATATTGTTGATATAAAAGGTTAAAGTTTTGTTGCTCTGAGGTGTTTGTCGCTTATTCTCCTATTAGGTATCACCGAAAAGTGATGTAAATATAAGTATGCGTGTTGTTTGTATTTTGTTTTCTGCCGCACAGCGGCTTCGTTCAACACTGAGTTTTGGAGTGAATGTATGAATCGAACTGCGCCTTCTAAAGGTTTCGCTCTTATAGAGTTGATTATTGTGATTGTTGTTTTAGGGGTGTTGGCATCAACGGTGCTCCCCAAGTTCGTTAATCTGACAGATTCAGCGCGTACAGCTTCGTTTGAAGGTTTAACAGGGGCGTTACATGCAGCTGCAGACATGGCCTATCTCAAGCAGAGTATTAAAGGTAAGCAACTCAATGATGATATTGAAATAGACGGTACCACAATAACCATGATTAATGGTTACCCCTCTCCTAGGAGCATGCGAGGCTTAGTTCTTGCTTCGGGGGGGAGATGGGAACTAGAGGACCCTAGTAATCCTAGCTCTTGGTACGGTGCGGACAATTACGCTGAATATATGTGGGTGGAGTCTGACGGGACTTACAGCAGAAAATGCCGTGTTTATTACCATATAAATGTTGATATGACCAAATATGTCGTAGAGATTGACGAATCGGGTTGCTAAGAGTCCAAATGGGACCTTCGTCGGAGAATCCAGCAAGACGCTTAAAACGGAACTAAAACAGTGGGGGGCGCTTCGGGGCACATACCGACTTAGGAAATAAACTTACAATTTGTCGAAATTCAAGATTAAAGACCTGACCTTTGGATCTTTATTCATGAGGTAACAGCAAGCGCTCAATGAACACTTGATATTACAATAGCAAAAACTTCCCCTGTTAATTGTTATGCAATCAATTAACATTGCCACCCATTTTAATAATAACATTGCCACCCATTTTAATTGGCTAAATATCAAACACTCTACTAGGCTTTAGTTACTGCTTAATATTCGGTAATTAATGATGGCCAGGCCTAGAAAAACACTCGTGAGTTTAGAAGATACGCCTTACTACCACTGTTGTTCGCGTGTGGTACGTAAGGCATTTTTGTGTGGGTTTGATAAGTCGACAGGCGAAAACTTTGAACATCGCCGTGAGTGGGTTGATAGCCGTATTATTGAATTAGCGACGATTTTCGCGATTGATATTTGTGCTTATGCGGTGATGAG
>NZ_MCTY01000180.1:0-26689 GCF_002873635.1 Shewanella sp. 10N.286.52.B9 | reverse complement strand
ACGCCGTGGGCGAGGGTTCGTCTCTTGATAAGAGTAAGTCCGCTCCGCCAACATTACGATAAGCCCTGCTAGCAATAGCAGGGCTTATCGTATCTGTTATTTAAAGAATGAATAATAGTGACTTGCAAAAGTAGTTTGCTAAAGCAGCGGTAATTCAGTTGCTTAGACGCTTGATTAGAGATCAACGGCCTGTAACGCCGTGGGCGAGGGTTCGTCTCTTGATAAGAGTAAGTCCGCTCCGCCAACGTAAAGACGAAAGCCTATACAGCAATGTAGAGGCTTATTTCGTTTTAGAAATGAATGAATTGTCAGCGAGAAAGCGAAAGTTCAGCTGTGTGAATCTGATAATGTGATTGTTATTAGAGACTGTCGACTCGTCACACGCTAAGACGCACTGGTATAACTCTTGATAAGAGTAAGTTAGTTGCGGCAACATAAAGAATAAAGATCAAAGCCTCAACCGTAGTGATTTAGTGCAAGGTAGAGGCTTTTTTAGTTCTGGAATTTAGTTTTTATTTACTCAATATTAATGCAGAAGTAGAATATTCGGTTGGTCGAGATGTTTTTAGAAACTGCCGACCTATGAGACGTTCGAATTTCAAGATCCAAGAATTAAGGTTCTATTGCAACATGCAGACTTTTTGTTTTTAGCAAATTAAGAAAGTTTTTGGCTTATTGCATCAATCTTGTCTAAATGAAAGTAAAGGCTTTTTGTCATTATGGGTAAAGGCTTTGACTCTTTAACTCTAGTCAATACAGATACAAGTAGTTTCGATTGTACCCAAAACTCACATTTTTAAACAAAAGATGCATTTAATGTACTTTTTTTGATTTAGATGTTTTTATATTAGTGATGAGTAAGATATATTGCTCTTTTAAGCAGGTAGGTGGAAGTATGGATTGTCGTTTAGGTTGTGGTGCATGTTGTATTGCTCCGTCAATTACCAGTCCAATACCCGGCATGCCTAACGGTAAACCTGCAGGGGTTCGCTGTATTCAGTTAAATGACGATAATTTGTGTAAGATTTTCGGCGATCCATCAAGACCTGCTGTTTGCGCAGAATTTACCGCGACAATGGATGTTTGCAGTACATCAAATGAGCAAGCATTGATTTTGATCACTGAGCTAGAAGCTTCAACGTCTTAGTATGTACCTTTAATTAGTTTGGATATGACTTTATGCAACTGACCCGTTATACCGATTATGGCATCCGTATTTTAATGTACCTTGCTGCACAGCCAAAAAGAGAGACTTTATTTCGTATTGCTGAAGTCACGGAAGTCTTTGAGCTGTCTTCTAATCATGTTGCAAAGATTATTCATCATCTGGGTAAGCTAGGTTATATACAAACTTTACGTGGTAAAAGTGGTGGGTTTAAATTAGCAGTGAAGCCTAGTGACATTAATCTTGGTCAGCTTGTTGGTGAATTAGAGCCTTCACTGGCCCCTGTTAATTGCAGTGAACCCTATTGCCGCTTTACGCCAGCATGTAGTTTAAAAGGTATTCTTGCGAACGCAGTTGCTGCATATATGAACGTGCTGAATGACTGCACTTTGGCTGATATCGTTAAGAATGCAGATGAGTTAATGGATACCTTACCTGATTTATCTATCTCAATACTTGAACTGAACTAGTGGCTTTATTACTGATCATTGTTACGGGCAACAGCTTTGAAGTATGGACTAGGCTAATTCCTTCGGCTTCTAAGCGATGTAAATTTTGATTCAAAAAGTGCACTGTTTCAGGATATGGGTGTGCTATTACAACAATATTTTCATCGTTTTTTGCTTTTAGTATGATCTGCTTAAATTGTTTCTCTAGTGCCTGCTCACTGACATCGTTATCTAAAAAAATTTGTCTGCGTAATAATGGCACCTCATGTTGCTGCGCCTGCTCACTGGCAACACTAAAGCGGGTTGTCCTGCTATCGACAAAATACAAGTCCTGCTCTTTTAAGCTTTGCATCAGCCAAGTCATTGGGCTTTCAAGTTGTGTGAGCAAACTGCCCATATGGTTATTTGCCCCTTTAGCATAAGGGATATTGGCAATAGAATCTTTTAGCTGGTGTTTTAACTCTTGCTCATCCATTTCATTCGTTAAACCACCTTGGCCTAGGTTTTTACCATTGAGTGCCTGCATGGGAATATGCAGCATAATTTCATTGCCACGCTGATGGCCTTGCTTTGCAAGTTGCTGACCTAATGGAGTATGAGGTATTACCGAAAGGGTAATGCCGTTTGGTAAAGACAAAACCGCCTCATCGGTTTGACGATAACCAATATCGTCAATGATGATAGCGATTTGGGTTGCTTGAACTGGAGCCGTTAACAGTAAAGCTAAAAGTATCAATATATAGCGCACAAAGTCTGCTTTAATTATGAGTTGTTATCCATGCAATAGCGGAAGAAATTTGACCATCCTGTGGTTCATCATATTGCGCTGTAGTTTGTTCAATTATATCCAGATAATCTGTTTTTAGGATAGCATCATTTGATATTTTAATGTCCGGTTCAATGCCTTTAGTGTGAATGTCGTTACCATCTGGCGTGCTATATTTTGCAATCGTGAGCTTTATAGCGTTGCCCATATCCAGCATGGGGATCAAACTTTGCACCGTACCTTTTCCAAAGCTGGTTTCTCCCACTAGCGTGGCGCGGTTATTTTCTTGTAATGCTGCAGCCAGTACTTCTGATGCCGATGCTGAGCCCTTATTAATAAGTACTACCATAGGCACGCCTTTAAATATGGTAGGTTGCGATGCATAGTAGTTTTCATTTGCATCGAAAAAACGCCCTTCAGTTGAAACAATTAAACCTTTTTGCAAAAACAAATCAGCAATACTGATGGCTTGACTGAGTAGCCCGCCGGGATTGTTTCTAACATCAATAATAAGACCTTTTAATTGCTGTTGTTGCCATAGTTTAGCTTGGTTAATAATGGCATTGGTAGCGTCTTCCTGAAACGAGTTAAGTTGTATATAGCCGATATTATTATCAATAATTTTCGCATTAATTGATTTAATATGAATTAGCTCAGGGGCGAGATTAAATAGAAGTGTTTCGTTAGCTTGGCGCTCAATGGTGAGTGTTATTGGTCGATTGTTGATACTGTGCTGCTTAATCTCGGTAAGTACATCGGTTAAATTGGTTTGATCAATCAGGATGTCGTTAAGTTGCAGGACCTTATCGCCAGGTTGAATATTAGCGCGGGCCGCAGGTGAGTTGGCATAAGGAGTAATGATAGTGATTTGGTTGTCATCAGTTGCCACTTCAAAGCCGAAACCAAAGTACTGGCCATTATTACTGTCATTAATGCTTTGATAATCGCCAGTATCTAAAAAGCCTGAATAGGGGTCTAGTTTATTGAATATTCCTTCGATGGCGTATTCAATTAAGTCTTCACGGTCTACTTCGTTAAAGTAATAGGTATGAACCGTATCGATGACATCAAGTAAGAGTGAGTAACTGTATTCAGATTGGGTTTTATAGTGTTGCTCTGAACTGGATAAGTTCAATGAAAATGCAACGCTTACGCCTAATATGAAGCACAAAATATAACGTGTAATTTGCATCATAACTGCCCCTTAGATACCTTGCGGTATAATTAGGGCGTCGATTGTTCAACGATTAAACCTACGGAAGGTTTGATAACCGCTAAAGATTAAATTACTTTATTATTAGCGTGTTATCGACAATATCTCGCTGGGTTAATGGCTTGCCCTTTGTGTCTTATTTCAAAGTATAGGCCAGATTCTGTTTGTCCGCCTGAACTCCCAACAAGTGCAATGGATTCACCTTTTTTAACGGTTTCGCCAGGTGGAATAAGTAATGACTGCGCGTGACCATATAAACTCATATAGCCTTCGCCGTGATCGATCACCATAACCATACCAAAGCCTCGTAACCAGTCTGAATAAATAACGGTGCCGTGAGCAATAGCGGTGATGGTTTGTCCTTCAGGAGCGGCAATTACCGCTCCTTTCCAGCTGATTTGTCCTGAGCGGCTACTGCCAAATTTGGACGAAACTCGTCCTTTAGTTGGCCATTTTAATTTACCGCGCAGCTTGGCTAAGCCATCCATTGAGGGGCTATTTTTGGCCGCCAGCACCGCTTGTTCAATAAGGTGTTTTAAGCTCGCTTCTTCAATTTGTAGTTGTTCAAGCTCTGCGCCTTTGCTGGTCAAGGTGCGTTGAATTTGTGCTAAGGTTTGTTGACGTTGTGATTGTTCTTTAGCGAGTTGTTTAGCCTGCTTTTGTTGCTCAAGAATTAAGGAATTAAGTTTTTGCTGTTCATTAACTTGCTCAACTTTAACTAGCTCTAATTGCTCAATAGTTGTTTTTAAACTGGTAATGGCTTTAATACGGGCATTATTAAGGTATTGATAATACGCTAACATCCGCTCAACTGTGGCAGGGTTTTGCTGGTTAAGCATCATCTTTGAATAGTCATGGTTACCGGCAAGGTAAGCGCTAGATAATTGTTTAGATAAGGTCTTTTGCTGCGTAACTCGCAGTGTATCTAAGTTGACTTTTTCAGCATCAAGTTCGCGAAGTTTAGTATTTACCGCAGACAGTGAGTTTTGGGTTTGATTAACTTTTTGAGCAGCATTAGAGATAGCTTGCTCATCTCGCTTTAACAACGAAATGAGCTTTTCTCGTTGACGACTGGTGTCCTTCAAAGAGCTTTGTTGTTGGTTAATCTGAGCCTGAATAGATTTCAGCTCTGATTGACGCTTACCAAGATCGGCACTTTGAACTGATGATGTCAGTATCACCAAGCCAGCAAACATGCTGGCTTTAAACAAAAGTCGTTTTTTCACGAGTGGCTAGTTACTCTTTGAGTTTAATGATTGAACGGCCGGTCATTTCCTGCGGCACTTCTTGTTCCATCAAGGTTAACATAGTCGGCGCAATATCGCTCAATCGTCCACCTGCATCAATGGTGGCTTCACGGCCTACATAAATGAAAGGTACCAACTCACTGGTATGGGCAGTATGAGCTTGACCCGTTTGTTCATTGGTCATTTGCTCAGCATTACCATGATCGGCAGTAATAATGCATTCGCCGCCGACTTTCGCTAGCGCCTCTACTACACGACCAATACAAGCATCGACTGCTTCACAGGCTTTAACCGCAGCATCAAATTTACCGGTATGTCCGACCATGTCACCATTTGGATAATTACAAATAATCACGTCATAGTCAGTAGACTCAATGGCAGCAACTAATTTATCAGTGAGCTCGGTTGAGTTCATTTCAGGCTGCAAATCATAAGTTGCCACATCTGGCGACTTAATCAAGGTGCGATCTTCGCCTTCAAATGGCTCTTCTTTGCCGCCATTAAAAAAGAAGGTCACATGGGCATATTTTTCTGTTTCAGAAATACGCAGCTGTTTTTTACCCTGTTTTTGTAAGGTTTCACCTAAGGTATTGACCAGATCTGTTGATGGAAATGCCACCACAGCGTCAATGTCATTAGCATAGTTGGTTAGCATCACGAAGTTGATTGCAGGGGTAACTTCACGTGTAAAGCCAGCAAAATCGGTTTCGACAAAACAACGAGTGATTTCTCGGGCGCGGTCAGCGCGAAAGTTCATGAAGATTAACGCATCGCCATCAGCTAAGCTTGCGGCCTCACCTATGGTCGATGCAGCGACAAACTCATCGTTTTCATCACGTTCGTAAGCGGCGTCTAGTGCATCAACAGCACTGTCATAGTTGAATTCACCTTTACCTTGGGCGATTAATTTAAATGCTCTTTCTACACGATCCCAGCGGTTATCACGATCCATGGCGTAGTAACGACCAATCAATGAGGCTACCTTACCGTGACCCAAGCTTGCAAATAACTCATCAAAATGGATCAAAGAGTTTTTTGCGCTACGAGGTGGGGTATCACGACCATCTAAAAAGGCATGTAAATACACCTTAGTGGCACCGCGCTCAACCGCCATGCGGCACATGGCTTCAATGTGCTCTTCATGGCTGTGAACACCACCTGGCGACATTAAACCCATAATATGCACAGCGCCATCATTGGCGATAGCTTTATCGATTGAAGCGCACAGTGCCTCATTTTGATTAAACTCATTGTCAGCAATGGCTTTGCTAATGCGGGTAAGCTCTTGGTAAACAATACGGCCAGAACCAATATTGATATGACCCACTTCTGAGTTGCCCATTTGACCGTCAGGTAGGCCAACATCCATACCTGATCCGGAAATTAAACTGCTTGCATATTGGGCGGTTAACTTATCTAAAACTGGAGTTTTCGCATGAAAAACCGCATTTTTATGCGTATTTTCACGATGACCCCAGCCATCTAAGATAAGTAATGCCAGTGGACGTTTTGGTGTCGTCATGGGAGTACCTTTAAGTTTTAAAAGAAAAAGTTTTAAGAGAAAGCTAAAATTTTAATGGTATGGATATTACTTCTTTTTCAGCTCCTGAAAAAGAAATTTACCTTTGAAGAGCGGCTCAGTAGAGGCAATTTACGATGAATAGCTTGCCCTGTCACAATCCCGTGCAAGATGAATAAGGCTCAATAACAACACATTTAGTCAAAAATCTGTGAGCTATTGCCCTTAGGATAGTAAGCAAATGCAATGTTTCGTCGTTAAAGTGCTGCCCATGGCACAGTAGAGAAGATGATTAGGCTTGAATTTGCTGCATTATAAAGATGCAATCGGTATACTCTGTGGCTTATTAATTTTAGCCATTTTTAAAGTAGGCAGAGAAGATGCAAGAATATATCGAATTTTTTCAAGCTAACCCTGTATTAAGTATCGCATGGGTTGGTTTATTTGCTGCAGTTGTGGTGATGACCATTAAATCAGCAACCTCAAAAGTGAGCAACGTCAATACTCAAGAACTGACCATGCTAATGAACAAGCAAGGCGCTAAAGTTGTTGATGTGCGCTCTCAAGACGATTACCGCAAAGGTCACATCGTTGACGCTATTCATGTGCCATTAGCAGAAATCAAAAATAATAAAGCGACAGCCCTTGAAAAGTTTAAAACCAGTCCCATTATTACTGTATGTGCTGCTGGAATGACATCTTCGCAAGCTGCTCAACTTCTTGTCGCTCAAGGGTTTGAGAATGTTCATAACCTAAAAGGCGGTATGGGTGATTGGCAAGCGGCAAACTTACCTGTTGTTAAAGGTAAGAAGTAAGATAACAAACTGGTGAGACCCAATTTACCGGGATGGTCTAAAATGTTGTCTAACGGCCACATTTTAGCGACAAGCCCAAATTTACGATTAGCTTCGCAGAAGAGCTAAAAAACATTTGAAGGTAGGAAATCATGGCTGAAGTAGCAAACAACGAAGAGCAAGCACCACAATTCAACATCCAACGCGTTTACACAAAAGATGTGTCTTTTGAAACGCCAAACAGCCCAGAAGTTTTCCAAAAAGAATGGAATCCAGAAGTTAAGCTGGATCTTGATACTCGTAGCAACAAGCTATCTGATGATGTTTATGAAGTGATCCTTTCTCTAACTGTTACTGCACAAAATGGCGAGCAAACTGCTTTCTTATGTGAAGTTCAACAAGCGGGTATCTTCTCTATCACTGGCTTAACTGAGCAACAACTTGCTCACTCTTTAGGTGCTTACTGCCCTAACGTACTATTCCCATACGCACGTGAAACAGTAGGTAACTTAGTTTCTCGTGGTACTTTCCCACAGCTTAACCTTGCTCCAGTGAACTTTGATGCACTATTTGCACAATATGTTCAACAGCGTCAGCAAGAAGCTGCAGCAGCACCAGCTGCTGAAGAAGCAAACGCATAATATATGAATAACACTGCTGAAATTGCGGTTTTAGGGGCGGGGTCTTACGGCACCGCCCTTGCCATTTCTCTTGCAAGAAGTGGCCACAAGACCTTACTTTGGGGTCATGAGCCTGAGCACATGACCGCGTTAACTAACGATCGCGCCAATAATGCCTTTCTACCAGGGATTACCTTTCCTGATAGTCTTGAAATTGAAGCCGACTTAGCCACCGCACTTGCTGCCACTAAAAATGTATTGGTTGTGGTGCCAAGCCATGTGTTTGGTTTAGTACTGCAACAGGCCAAGCCTTTGCTACGAGATGATGCACGCATTGTCTGGGCGACAAAAGGTTTAGAGCCTGAAACAGGTCGATTACTGCAAGATGTTGCTCTTGAGCATCTTGGGGATAAATTTCCATTAGCAGTATTATCAGGCCCAACCTTTGCAAAAGAACTGGCTGCAGGTATGCCAACAGCAATTTCGGTAGCGGGCACCTGCCCAAGCTTCACTAATGATTTAGTGGAACTACTGCATAGCCCGAAACGTTTACGTGTTTACGCTAATGATGATTTTACCGGCTTACAATTAGGTGGCGCAGTTAAAAACGTTATCGCAATTGGCGCTGGCATGTCTGATGGCATTGGCTTTGGTGCCAATGCACGCACCGCATTAATCACTCGTGGTTTGGTTGAGCTAACCCGTTTAGGCGTTGCTTTAGGTGCTGATGCTAATACCTTTATGGGTATGGCAGGCCTTGGTGACTTAGTACTAACTTGTACCGATAACCAATCACGTAACCGTCGTTTTGGCTTGGCATTAGGTAAAGGCTGCGATGTCGATACTGCTCAAGACGAAATCGGTCAAGTGGTTGAAGGCTATCGCAACACCAAAGAAGTTTACACTTTAGCTAAACGTCTTAATGTTGAAATGCCTATCACTGAGCAAATTTACCAAGTGTTATATCAAGGTAAAAGCCCAACAGATGCCGCTAAAGAGCTACTGGGTCGAGACCAAAAGTCTGAAACCATTAGTGAATAGCTAAAGGCATGTGTGTAAGTGTGAATGCGACTAAAAGGGTGCTAATATAGCGCCCTTTTTTGTGGCTTAAATATACCGCTTGCTAGCTGATTAACGCTGTCGAGTAGGCAGCGTAAACTGTCACAATAATCGCCCCCAATCATTTTAAAGAGAGTAAGCTTGTGAAACATCATGACGTGATCATTATTGGCGCTGGCGCAGCAGGACTCATGTGCGCCTCTACTGCTGGCTATCGAGGTCGTGATGTTCTAGTGCTAGATAATGCTAAGCAAGCAGGCCGTAAAATTCTCATCAGTGGCGGCGGTCGTTGTAACTTCACTAATCAAAAAGTGGAACCTCACAACTTCTTGTGTGGTAACAGCCACTTTGTAAAATCTGCCTTAGCACGTTACCGTTCAAGTGACTTTATCGAGTTAGTTGAGCGTCATGGCATTGAATATCACGAGCGTGATCATGGGCAGTTATTTTGTAATGACTCAGCTAAAGAAATTGTCAGCATGTTAATGACAGAGTGTGAATGGGCTGGCGCGCAAATACAGCTACGCACTGAGATTGTGTCGGTCACCAAAAATGATGCTGGGCAGTTTGCAGTCGTGACCTCAAACGGTGAGTTTAGTTGTGAGTCACTGGTGATTGCCACGGGCGGCTTATCAATGCCCAAACTTGGCGCATCACCTTACGGTTACAAGCTTGCAGAACAATTTGGACTAAAGGTGTTACCGACCACAGCAGGCTTAGTGCCGTTTACATGGCATACGGAGCAAAAAGCGCGTTTCGAGCCTCTGTCGGGCATTGCGGTGCCAACAACAATCACCGCGCAAGATGGCACTCAGTTTAGCGAAGCATTGTTATTTACCCATCGCGGCTTATCAGGCCCGGCAATTTTACAAATTTCAAATTACTGGCAAGCAGGCCAAAGTATTAGCATTAACCTGTTACCCAATGAGTCAGCGAAAGATAAAATCGAGCTAGCGCTTGCAAATCACCCTAAGCAAAGCCTACGTAACACCATCAGCCAATGGCTACCAAAGCGCTTGGTTGAAGCGTTATTTGAAGCAGCACTGCTTGATAAAGCCTTAAACCATTTAGGCCACGGTGAGCGTGAGCAAATAGCACAAGACCTTAATGAATGGTCAATCGTGATGAACGGTACCGAAGGCTATCGCACTGCTGAAGTCACCTTGGGTGGCGTTGATACTAATGAGTTATCATCTAAAACCATGCAGTCTAGCAAGGTTACTGGATTGTACTTTATTGGTGAAGTGATGGACGTCAGTGGTTGGCTCGGAGGGTTCAACTTTCAATGGGCTTGGTCGTCTGGTGTGGCGGCCGGGATGGCGGTTTAGCTTGTTTATCGCGCCAGAGCAGGGTAAACAAGCTCACTACTGCAGCTGGGTATTTTCATAGCAAGCCTGATATTCAGCTAGGTTCGTTGTCATCACCTGAGTTAACGCATCTGTGAACTCTTGCTCATGGGAATCATGGTATTGCAATGAATGTAGTGGTACTTTCCATTCATGCATGATCTTAATATTTTTATTATAAAAGTCAGTTATATCAACCAGTTCAATATCATCGCGTTTTTCACCGATAAAGTAGGGAAATATCGTTGATGCCAAGCAAATATCATTAGAATTTACCACTTTTTCAAATGCCATAAATAGGCTTGAAGTCATTAAGCTTACCTCGGGTTTCTGGTTAACTTTTTGCGCGCAAAGTTCAAAAAGGTCATTCAAGTCTGCAATGGGACCATTATTGGTTAATACCAGTTTGTGATTAAAAATGGCCTCCATGGTGATTTCATTTTTCAAAATAGGGTGGTTCTTTTTAACGGCTAAAAACCAATATTTCACCTCAGCTAACGTGCTAATTTGGACATTTTCCTGCTGACGAGTACGAGTGCCAAAAGCGTAATCAATTTTACCTTGGGCAATATATTGTTCAACGTTGTCAGCCCAGGGGTGGATGTCAACGGTTCTAGATATGCCTAAGTCTTGATTAACCTGTTCAATGGCATCAAGAATAAAGCTCGACATATGCTCTGGCGCAGCGATATGTAGCACTTTCTGCTGCAATGGCTGCCTGTTTGCAACCTGGGCCATTTCATCGTAAGCGGCAATGATGGCTTTCGCTAAAGGGTATAGGCGCGAGGCCATGGCGTTGGGCTGTAAGCCATATTGCTTTCTGATAAACAGTTCATCATGGATAACTTCACGCATGTTGCTTAGCGCTCGGCTTATCTTAGGCTGAGTGCTATTGAGTTTCTCTGCCACTATGCTGCCATTTTTAAATTCGAATAAACCGATCAGCACTTTTAACGTAAAATAATCTAGTCTTGACAGTTGTTTTTGCATAGTTTTTTACCAAGTGAGCCAGTCTGGATGAGTAAGTTAGCATAATATGTAGTTGCTAAAGTGTGCTTAAATCACACAAATACCTAAATAGGGGTATGTTTTGGGTTTTGTACGATCTATTTCTCATTATATTCAGTTAGATACTGCATTAATTTGAGGTGCTTGTTGTTGGTTTGTTCTGGTTTGGTGACGTTGAGGTTTAAGATGCTAAACTTTTATCTGCCTTGTTGGTCACAGGGGGCTTTAATTAATGAAAACCATTCCCAATACGCAGATAAAGCGTAAAAGTATTGATAGTTTCCTAGATAATGGCGAGTTAGTAGCGGAATACATCACAGAGGTGACTTTGTACAAAAAAATCCTTATTGCGTTTATTGCACTTGTCATTAGTGGTTGTGCTGCACGTATTGAGCAAACTGCTGGCAATGGCAATGGCAATGGCAATGGCATAGCTGTCGATGGGTATAGCGTAATGACTGATGCTCAACGATGGAATGAAGCTCGTTTACTGCAATTTCACCAGCAGTGGCAGGGTACACCATATCGATTAGGCGGATTAACCAAAAAAGGCTTAGATTGTTCTGGTTTGGTGTATGTGGCTTATCAAGATCTCGTGGGGCCCAGTATTCCAAGAACTGTGCAAGGTCAAACAAGCTTAGGTATTCGCATTGCTAAAAGTGACTTACAAAGTGGTGATTTAGTGTTTTTTAAAACCACGGGCAGTGGACGTCATGTTGGGGTGTATTTGTCTGGTAATCGCTTTTTACATGTATCGACCAAAAAAGGGGTGATTATTTCCAGTATGGATAATGTTTATTGGAAACCGCGATACTGGTTTGCTAGTCGTATTTAACACCGTTTCGCTATCTGTTGATCAATCTCTCCGCTATGGCAGATAAATTATGTTATTTTAGCCTCATCTAAGTCGTTATTGTTTATGTGATCAAGTTTAAGGACCCAGTCATGACTAAAGCTAAAATCGGTATTGTTACTGTAAGTGATCGTGCCAGTGCAGGTGTATACGAAGATTTATCAGGTAAGGCCATCATTGCTGTACTAAATGAGTACTTAACCTCTGAATGGGAACCTGTTTATAAAGTTATCCCTGATGAGCAAGATGTGATTGAAGCCACCTTGATAAAAATGGCCGATGAGCAAAATTGCAGTTTGATTGTGACCACTGGTGGTACCGGCCCTGCTAAGCGTGATGTGACCCCTGAAGCCACAGAAGCGGTGTGTGATCGCATGATGCCAGGCTTTGGTGAGCTAATGCGCGCTGAGTCATTAAAGTTTGTACCAACGGCTATTTTGTCTCGTCAAACAGCAGGTTTACGCGGTGATTCACTGATTGTTAATTTACCAGGCAAGCCTAAGTCAATTCGTGAATGCTTAGATGCAGTGTTCCCAGCGATCCCTTACTGTATTGATTTAATGGATGGCCCATTCTTAGAATGTGATGAAGCGGTAATTAAGCCATTTAGACCGAAAGCTAAATAATGAGCTGAGAAGTTTGTTATAGCGATGAATAAAAACCAGCCGCGGCTGGTTTTTATGTTTGTAATCTAGCATTTAAGCCCCTTTTCGGAGGATTAAATTGGCACTGTAACCAGTAAATAACACCAAACTTGGTATGGCAACAAGGTGGGCAAATATATCGGGTTCAGTACTAAAGTTTAGCCAAAATAGTAATCCCCAGCTTATTAATAAATAGCCAATGCTGAGTGCGATATGCGGTATGTATTTTTTCATTGTAGTTTCCTTACTGGTATTTCATTCACTAAGTTATTACTGGCTGAGCTCCTCAATGACCAGCTTTAAACTTACATCTACCAGTATAAAAACTAGACAATCCGTTCGTAAGTGTCATTATTGACAAAATCAGGGTCGATAGTGACATTGTTTGGGGTTTATCATGAAAAGGATTTACATTCTTGCTGCGGGTAATGTTGTCGCAGGTGGTTTAGTCAGTTTTCTCGATGTGTTCAGTTTCTGTAATAGTTATTGGCGGCGGATGCATGCCGAGGTGACTGAAGACTTATTCCATTGTCAGGTCATTTCCAGTGATGGCGAAAACGTTAAAACCACCCAAGGATTCGAAATTCCTGCCAAAGGCTTTGAGCATCCTGAAGATATTTTGCAAGCTGATGCGGTTATTTTGGCAGCCTCTTTTGTGACCAATCGGCAGGAATTTCAAGCGCTGTTAACCGATTTTGAGCCATTGTTTGCGCCGCTAGCCACCTTTGTGGAAAGTGAAAAACCGTTAGCGGCTTATTGTTCTGGGACACTATTGCTAGCGGCATCGGGGCTACTTAACCAAAGGCGAGCCACGACGGTGTGGTGGCTAAGGGAAATGTTTGAGCGCAACTTTAAAGAAGTTGATTTGAGTATGGATACATTCATTGTGTCTGATGGTCAGTTTCACACCGCTGGGGCGACTACCTCAAATTTAAGTTTGGCGCTGCATTTGGTATCAATGCTGGCTGGCGAGGAGTTGGCGCAACAGATGTCGAAGATATTATTGATTGACCCCAATCGCTCTCAACAGCCTTTTATGACCATGTCTATTAATCCTGAGCAACATAATGATGAGCTAATCCAAAAGGTGCAGTTATGGATGCAAGTAGATTTGAGTCAGCATTGGTCATTGGATGACATTGCCGATAAATTTGCAGTGGGTAAACGCACCTTAATTAGACGCTTTAAAAAAGCGGTTAATGAAACCCCAGCCAGTTATATGCAGCGCTTACGTGTGGATGAGGCCAAGCGATTACTTGAAACCACGGAACTGGGGATTGAACAAATTGTTGAACGAGTGGGCTATGAAGATAGCAGCTCATTTAGGAAGTTATTTATTCAGTTAACTAGTTTGTCGCCAAGAGCATATCGACAAAAATTTAACACCCATACTTGCTGCTGATTTAAAATATAGATAAACAAAAAGCCAATAAAATCGGTGGTTTTATTGGCTTTTTTAATCGTGTTGGCAAGGTTTTACAATCCATTGATAGTTTGCTTTAAATCATAACCTGGCTCAGTGACAATGGTTTCTAGCGTAGCTATCCGCGTTTGCAGTTCTTTATTTTGCTGGCGAAGCATGCTGATTTCAGCATTATTATCTTTGTCATGTTTTGTCGATTTTATCTTGACGTAATGCTTAAACATTTCCGTGGCAGTTGTGCCCAGGGTAATGATGATAACTAAGGCCACAATGGCGTATTCTTGTTCCATACTAAACTCCTTCTATTTGATGAACCCAAGCTTGGGTTAATAACAATGACGATAGAGGCCATTTGCTGATAAAGCTCAGCAAAATGACCTGTGTTATCGACGCTTATAAACCAAAAACCACTTTCTCGCTTTTCAGCAGTTTCTCTAGTCCTAAAGCAAGTGCAACTGACAAGACTAATGTGGCACCTGAAGACACCAATAACTGCAGCATTGGGATTTCTCGCCCTTTAATAAAGGCCATTAGTGCTTGTTGCTGACCTGATACAGGCAGCCACTCCAATACATCTGGTGCAATGTTATAGCTGGCAGCCATGGATAAGGCTAATGGGACAAATAGCACCATGGTTAAATAAGACTGGGCCTCTTTAAAGCTTTTGGCCATGAAAGACACAAACAGCTGTAACGTTGCCGCCATGATGGCGAGTGGAATGCCGATAAATAGCATCAGTCCCATAAAGTCAGGCGAGATGTTGACGCTAAAGCCGAGTTCCTGCCAAGGGACAAAGGTATAAGCGAATTTAGACACCAGCAAGATCAGCAGCAAGCCCAGTAAAGCAAAGCAGGTGACCGCAATGATTTTTCCCAGCACTAACTGTCGCGTGCTGATTGGGTGACTTAGCAGCAAGGCGAGCGAATTACGCTCGCGTTCACCGGCACTGGTATCAATGGCCAAGTTCATGCCAGAGATAAACACCGAATAAATCATGGTGAAAATCGCGATACCCAAGATAAAGCCACCTTTAGAGTCAGGTGTAGCCTGATCTTCTACAATCACTTTAACTGGCTGTACAACCGCTGGATTAATTCCGCGTGCAATTAAGCGTAAACTGCCCATTTCACTGCTGTAAGCTTGCAACTGTAGCTCAACTCTACGAATTGATTTTTGTAGCTTTTCATTAGAGTTATCTGCAATTAAGGTTACTTCAGCAGGTTTAGCTTTAGCCATATTCTCGGCGTAATCGTCACTAATAATAAGCTCAATGTCTTTGACATCTTTTACGCTGACGCCTTCATCTGTCGAGGCATTGATGCCGCGATTATTGAGAAAACGGACTAAATCAGGCGCATTGTCACTGTTAGTAATATTAATGTTTAAATCTTCTGGGCTTGATAACTGTCCGATTAACACCATAAACATGCCGCACATTAATAGCGGTGTGCCGATAGCATAATAAAGTCCAGCCATGACAGAGCGTTTGTCGCGCATGGCGTCGATGAGTTCTTTGCGAACCATTGCAATAACTGTTTTCATTAGGCTGCGATCCCTTCGTCAGTTCCAATTAATTGTATAAATGCATCTTCAAGTGAATCCTTGCCTGTTTGTTGGCAAAGCTCTTCTGGGCTGCCTGTGGCAACGACTTTACCGTCTGCCATCACAATCACTTGGTCACAAAGTGCGGCAACTTCTTGCATAACATGACTTGAAAACAGCACGCAGTGTCCAGCGGCCTTGAGCGAGAGCAAAATGTCACGCAGTAAGCGTGTACTCATCACATCCAAACCACGAGTCGGTTCATCCAAAATAATATTGGTCGGCTTGTGCACAATAGCCTGCGCTAATGCAGTTTTCATTCGCTGGCCTTGAGAAAACCCTTTGCAGCGTCTATCGGCAATATCTTCAAGTTTGAGCTGAGCAATCACATCTTGGGTTGCTTGCTTAGCGTCATTTTTTGACATGCCACTGAGCTCGGCAAAGTAGCTGATGTATTCTCTAGGCGATAAACGCTCATAGAGGCCAAATGGATCTGGGAATAAGCCCAGTTGTGCTTTGGCTTTAGTTGGCTCTTTAGCGACATCAATGCCGTCAATTTCTGCATGACCTTCATCGGCGGCAAGTAAACCAAATACAGTGCGTAGACAGGTGGTTTTACCTGCGCCATTAGGGCCAAGCAAACCCGTGATATGACCGTCATGTGCGCTGAAGCTGAGGTTATCAAGTGCTTGCACGTCACCAATTTTTTTAGATAGATTCGTTACAGTAATCATGATTATTCTTCCTCAGTTGTCGTTGGAATAACTTCAACGGTGTTGGCATTTAAGTAAAAACTACGGCTCACATCTTTTTCTAAACATTCGCCATCGATATTGTCCAGCGAGCCACTCGTGACTAAATCTGCCATTAACTCATTGCCGCAACTTTGGTATGCGACCCCGTGAGTGGCGAATTTGGAGATAAAGTGTTTTGCATTGCTGAGCTTTTCGGTGGCCATTTCGCCCCAGCTTGGTGGAGTGGCAGGATCTAATTCGCCAGATAATAATAAGGTGGGGATGTCGCTTTCGATGGCATCACTAAAACTGCTATCAACTTGCGGCATATTCCATACGCTACAGGTGGCTTCTAACCCCTCAATCATGGTGGTTGCCATGTATGAGCCTTTGGCTCGTTGGCGAATGTCATCAGTAAGGCGGTGTATGTCTTCTCCACACACCACAGATGCATGCATTCCCATTGCAATCCCAGTGCTGTCGGCAGTAAGGGTATAAATACCTAAAATGGGTTGATAGTTACCGATAGATGCTTGATGAATCGCATGGGGAATTAAGGCTCGAATATTGGGCATATACAAGGCCATACGAATTGCGCCGTTAAACTTGCCACGGGTTAAAGTAAAATCAGCGATTTCATCGGTTTGTGGATTGCGGGTTTGCGTGACGATAGCCGCTTCAGCTAATGCGTTATCCACCTGTTGAAAATCTTGCTCAAGCGTAGGGAACTGCTGCTGACATTGGCTGTTTTTCTGACAATCTTTAAATAATAAGACGTAGCCTCTATCAATAGCACTACCTATTGCAATCACACTTTGCTGCATTGGCACCACACCATCTAAAGTAACTGTGGCGAGCGCTTGTGGAAATTCGCGCATATAAAGTTGCGCCATACGCGTGCCATAAGACACGCCGTATAAATGGAATTTGTCGTAGTTTAAGTGTTCACGTACAGCTTCAAAGTCTTTAAGTGCCGTTAAACTGCCGTACTGGCTCACATCAGCATCAATCTTATCGAGACACTTTTGCGTGTCTGCAACATAGTCCATGTCGTCATCATTAAAAGATAAGGCTGACATATTGTCGTCATCACAAGCCAAAATACTGGATTGTCCAGTACCACGTTGGTCAATTAATAGAATGTCTCTATCTTGACGCACTTTCGCCAGCACGCGATTAAAGCCTGCCGCATTTTCAATGGCTGACTGACCTGGACCACCTGCAATGGCTAACAAAGCTTGTTTTTTAAAGCTGGGTTTAATCGCAGGTAATACTGCGTAATGAATCGCGATTTGCTTGCCATCTGGTATAGCTGGATTTTCTGCCACCATTAATGAACCGCATTGAACTTGCTCTGATAGGCCATCAACATAACAAGCTGATAGTGGTGCCTGATTTGACGTGGTCTCTTCTGCTGTCACTGACAAGCTAAGCATAGAGAGCAAACCAACTTGAATTGCGCTGATTAATTTTGATTGGCGAGCCAATAGCTTTGGCTTACGAACCTTATTAAACGTTCCTTGCAACATAACTTTTCCGATGTTCATAACATCTTTCCTTTTTGCATTTCAGGATGATTGTGGTAACTTAACATTAGTGTATCGGTGTATCAATGTATTAATACAGTAAGTAAAGGCTAATGCTAGAGCTAATAAAAGTCAACCCCAGTAGTGGCGAACCTATTTATCGACAATTGCATGAACAAATTGTGCGTTTGATTGTGGGTGGGCAGCTACAAGTAGAGCAAGTGCTACCTTCTGTTAGGCAGATGGCAGAGCACCTTGCTGTCAACCCAATGACAGTATCACGTGCCATTCAGCAATTAGTTGAGCAAGGTTGGCTAGAGCGTCGCCGCGGTCAGCCAACGCGGGTTGCGCAAAAGCAGGATTCACCAACGACTTCTAGCTTGCAGCTATTAGCACCTCAAACCAGCGATTTGATCAGCCAAGCAAAACAGCTGGGAATTAGCTTGGAAGAAGTCCAACAATTACTTGCAAAAGAGTGGGATAAGTAATCTTTAAGCCATTCACGAATAAAATAAACCCTACGACCAGCAGTAACGAAATAACAATAATATAGCTGGTCATATTGAGTCAGCAGATAACAAGGAACGAGTTAATGGATACTAGCTCAGAAGTGATTCTTGAATTTAATCAAGTCAGTAAATCATTTGATGATAAAACGGTATTAAAGCAGCTTAGCTTTAGTTTATCAGCAGGCATGGTCGTGGGATTATTGGGCCAAAATGGCGCTGGTAAATCTACGCTAATGCGCAGTGCTTTAGGTATTTTAGATGTTGATGCTGGTAGCGTGACAACATTAGGTGAGCCCGCGCTTAATCTCAGCACTAAAGCCAAAGAAAAAATTGGTTATGTACCGCAGCAGCCATTTGGTTATGAAGGTTTTTCAGTTAAAAGTGCCCTTGAATTGCACAGCAGTTTTTATCCTGATTGGGATAAACAGCTGGAAACAGACTGGTTAACGCGCTTTGGGCTAGAAGCGAAACAACAAGTACAACGCTTATCTGTCGGTCAACGTCAATCATTGGCGTTAATCATGGCCATGGCTTATCGCCCGCAATTACTTATTCTTGATGAACCCGTTGCCAGTTTAGATCCCATTGTGCGCCGCCAATTCATGTCGGACTTATTCGAGCTGGTATTAGAGTCTGGCTCTGCAGTGCTATTTTCATCGCATATTACCTCTGATATTGAGCGGGTTGCCAGCCATGTGGCGCTAATAAAGCAAGGCGAGCTAGTGCTATTTAAAGAAATCGATGCTTTACGTGAAGAAGTGAAGCTGGTGCAACTTGATGCAGATGCCGTGTTGCCTGACAGTATAAAAGTGCTTAATCGCAATCAACATACTGCGCTGGTGGACAATGTTGCACAGGTGGAAATAGCTGGCGCGAAAAATAGCTTGGCGCTTAACTTGGATCAATTGTTCATGGAATTACATCGATGAGCAGATCAAATATTACGTCAGTTAATCCGTTTAAAGGCTTTTATCACCAATGGTGTAAGGATGTTGGTAGCGTAAGCTTTCTTCTTACTGGTTTATTAGGTCTATGTTTCGCTGTAGTAAGTGTGACTGTCCGCCCTGAAAAAGTAGAGTCGCTTTATTTGCTCATCGGAATGAGTATTCTGTCAGTGTGCACTGCAATTGCTTGGCAGCTGATCAAGCTAGCCGCCAATGAGGCCGCAGTATTAACGCCTTACTATCGTAGGCTGGTTTATATTCAATCTACAACGCTATTTTCTGCCTGCCTTGTTGTTTGCTCCGTCATTTTAGTTTGGGCTCAACAACCCTTTGTTAGCAGCATTTGGTACATACTCGCCATCGGTTTAGGTCTGATTTATACCTGCATGAAAAATCCTAAATGCTTCAACTACTGTGTGGTGCTTTTCTTCAGTCTGCCATTATTAACTGAGCTAGAATTGTTGTTGCCCAAGCAAATAAATAGGACTAGTTTTTTACTACCAATAATCCTTATTGCGCTAATCATCAAGCAGACTCGAGAGTTGACTTGGTCAGATGATGCTCGATCTGTGTATCTTAATGGGCTTGAAACGGGTTGGTTAGTACTGCCTAAATTCAGTCAATCATTACCGCTAGTTAAGTTGAATCAGTATTTTTATCCTGCCAGTTACTTCATTGGGCCAATGCTCGCGGCACTATTGATAGCGATTCCTGTACTGGGCGTGATAGGTTTACTCGCAGCTGCCTACTTTACGCTAGATGCGCCGATGTTAATGATCGTATCTCAGATGTTGTTAGTTCTATGCTCGCTAGTGCATTGGACACGTGTTCAGCGTTGGCGAGCTGCGGAAAGCTTATTTGTATTACCGAGCTTTAACGGGAAACAAGACTTGCTCAATCAGTTTTTCAAATCTCAATTACGCTTACTTGCCTGTATTACGCTTTTAATGAGCTTTTTGACGATGATAGCGGCAATGTTTAATCCACAAATATCGATAGCAGTCGGCGTACACTTGGTTGTGAGTGTGATCTGGTCAAGCGGGATTGCTCTGGCTTTAGGTGCGATGAGTCGCTCAGTGTGGCAAGTTAGCTTATCTATGGCCATGGTAGCGATTCAAGCCTTATGGTTATCTAACTCATTAGTGCAATTACGAGATCAAGGTGCTATTAATGCCATATATTACTGGGGCGATATAGGGTTACTGGTGTTAATGGCGGCTTTACTGGTTATAAGTAAAGACAAATTATGGAAAAATGGTGTTACCAAAATGTAATAATCGGCCTTAAAGTGTGAATTGATACCAATTTAGATTAAAAAATCTTATTTTTCCTTATTCGTTAAAGTAGAATGCAAAAAGCGGAACACTTGTAAGCTTAAAGGTAATTAGCCATGTCTCTTGAAAAATTTCATATCGTAAGATTGCTGCAGCAGCAAAGCCAGTCATTAACAGATAATGTCGCACTCGAAGGATTTGAGATGGCCGCTCCATGGAACAAAGTTTCTTGGAGTCAGTTTGATACTATTACCAATAAAGTCGCACAACTGTTGATCGACTTTGGACTTAAAGCACAGGACAAAGTTGTCATTGTGGCGCAAAACAGCCCTCAATGGAGCTGTGCAGATATAGGGGCATTAAAAGCCCGTACAGTGGTCGTGCCTGTATACCCAACAAGCCCAATGGAACAAGCGGTGTTTATCGTAAATGATGCTCGCGCTAAAGTTATTTTCGCAGGTGATGAAAGTCAGTATGCGACAGCGTGTAAAATTCAAGCCCAGTGCGAGAGTGTAGAGCATGTCATCGTGTTTGATAATTCGGTGACATTAGCATCAGATGAGCATTTTCATTTTGATGACTTATTAATTTCTGAGACAACGCCAGCAAGCGAAGCTGAATTAACCCTACGTTTATCACAAACCAGCCTTGATGATTTACTGACCCTTATTTATACCTCAGGCACCACAGGTGACCCAAAAGGTGTGATGCTGGATTACCGTAATATCGCATCAATGGTTGAGCAACATGATGCTGAAATCGCCTTTAAATCAGGTGATGTATCGTTAGCCTTTTTACCATTAAGCCATGTATTTGAGCGTGGTTGGACTTTCTACGTACTTTGCCGCGGTGGTCATAATGTTTACTTAAATGACACTAACCGCGTTAAAGAAGCCATTGCTGCAGTTAGGCCGCATACTTTATGTGTGGTGCCACGCTTTTTAGAAAAAGTGTATAGCGCAGTTCATGACAAGGTGAATAGCGCCCCGGCAATCCGTCAAAAGCTGTTTAACTGGGCAATCGGCGTGGGTGCGCGTCAGTTTGAAGTAAGCCAAGGCCGTAAACGTGCCAGTTTTGCTTTATCTACGCAGTGGAAATTGGCTAACAAATTAGTCTTTAGTAAATTGCAAAACGTATTGGGTGGACGCCTTAAGTTTATGCCTGTTGGCGGCGCTGCGTTAGATGTTAATGTCGGCGGTTTTTTCCATAGCATTGGCGTACCTATTTTATGTGGTTACGGCATGACAGAAACCTGCGCTACAGTAACCTGTAATACCTTAGATAACCGAGTATCGGGGTCAAACGGCAAGCCATTACATGCAATGGAAGTTAAAATTGGCGATAACAACGAAATTCTAATTCGCGGTGAGACGGTAATGCGTGGTTATTATAATCGCCCACAAGATACCGCAGAAGCTTTTGAAGATGGTTGGTTAAAAACCGGTGATGCCGGCATGCTAGATGCTGAAGGTAACTTATATATTACCGATCGCATTAAAGAGTTAATGAAAACCTCAAATGGTAAATACATCGCCCCGCAGCGTGTTGAAGGTAAAGTCAGCTGTTGTCCATTCATCGAACAGGTGGCTATTGTCGCTGATGCGCGCAACTATGTTTCGGCCTTAATTGTACCGGCATTTGAATCATTAGATGCGTGGGCAAAAGAGAAAGGCATCATTTACGAGTCGCCATTAGAATTACTGCGCCACACCCATGTTATTGAACATTTTGAACAGCGTTTAAAAGAGCTACAACATGAGTTAGCAGGATTTGAAAAAATCAAAAAATTCACCTTACTACCGGAAGCATTCTCGACTGAGTCAGGGTTAATCACCCCAACCATGAAGTTGCGTCGTAAGAATATTTATACTAAATATGACCGTGAAATTAATGCGATGTACGCTCGCTAGTACGGATTAAATCAGTACGGCAGTACGAATAAGTTACTGGTTTACATTTATTTCAAAAGGGAGCTGATAGCTCCCTTTTTTTTGTGGCCATTATTTATAGGTGACTCAAACACGAAGGTCGCTTAAGCTATCGGCTGCCGAGTTTAAATCCGCTGGTTATAACAGCTTAAAAACAATAATAATAAAAGGACTTACCTGTGTCTGATACTCAATTTACCCTGAATCTTACGCCACGTTTTTGCGAAACCGATGCCTTAGGCCATATCAATAACACAGTGATCCCAGTGTGGTTTGAAGCGGCGCGTGAGCCGATTTTTGAGATTGTGAATCCCGGCCAAGATTTGTCGAAATGGAACATGATTATTGCTGGTTTTACGATAGCTTTTAACGCACCGACTTTTTATGGTGCTGAAGTAACGGTAAAAACCTATGTGAGCCGAGTGGGTAACAGCAGTTTTGAAATAGCTCAAAGCTGTTGGCAAAATGGTCGCCAAACAGCAGAGGCCAAAACCACTATGGTGCATTACGATTATCAAGCAGAAAAGAGTAAGCCGTTAACTGATGCAGTAAAAAGCCAACTAGCGCAACTAGCTGGCCCTGCAGAGTAATCTAGCTTATAAGCTATTCGCCATGCTGCTCTAATGCTGCTAATAATTCAGCAGTCAGAGTGGCTTTTTGGCCAGTTTTAAAGTTAAACATCACCACTTTTGCGCTGCCTGTAGTGGTAATCGCTTGTTGGGCTTCACTAAAAACACGGTAATGCATCATAAAGCGGTCTTGTTTAATATCGCTGATAGTGATGCCAACCAGTAGCGTGTCAGGAAAGGTCACTGGGCGCTTAAATTTCGCCTGAGTTTCACTAAGAACGGGCCCTACCGAAGTTTCCTTTAACTCTTTCATCATGTTTATTTGACTGAAAAAATCAATTCTGGCCGTCTCAAAATAGCGGAAATACACCGCATTATTGACGTGATTAAGAGCATCCATTTCTCCCCATGCCACAGGGATTTCAGTAATAATTGAGTTTTGCGCGATAAACTGTTCCATAACACCACTTTATTTAAACGTTTGTTTGAATTTTGTGCAGCATATCAGTCGCTAACAAATTCAACAACCTCGGCTAATTCTTTGCTATCGATTTGCCAATATGCTTTGATGATTAATAATGATGTCATTGCTAGGGAACGCGCAGAACTTGAAATCCTTAAACTATGCTCGCTTGCAGCAGCTAATCAGCGAACCCATAAATAGTTGGCGCGCCTTGCCAGGCGCTATTCTCACCTACTTTAAAACCGTTATCGGCAAGCTCACCGTGGCGCAAAAGCTATACTTTATTGCGTTTCTGCTGATGCTGGTTTTTGATGGTTTCACCTTAGTGGCTATCATTGCCATGATTGCGATGATGGTCGAGTTTTGGCCACTATTTACTAAAACCTGGCATAGTTTGGCCGGCAAAGCCTTTTTATTATTATTTTATGCGGTGATAGCTAACTTTTCACTAGTATGGGCTGGTACCGTGGTGAATGAAGTCACCGGTATTTCGGCTCAGCACTTAGCTTATACCCACAATTTAGTGGTGCTGCTGTATATGCCTGTGTGGTTTGTGGTGATCAGTGGCATCGCTTTAATGCTGCTTCAGTTTGCTATCCCACTATATTTTGTATTCCGACCATTTTTTAAATTGGTTGGTGTGAAAGCGATTAGCTTTACCAACAGCGAGCATTACCGTAAACGGACTATTTTGTTACGGGTGATCCTGGCTTATATCGTGCTGACCAATATCTTGCTGCTGGGAGATTTTGAACACAGTTTTGATAGCATTGACCCCAAGGCCAGAATGGCGAGCTTATTAAAAGAAGAAGCCAGTGTGCAGGGAAGAAATGTTGTTAAAGCGCCAGAGCCTACAACGCAAGAGCCAATTCCTGCAAAGCCAATCGCTGAAGAGAAAATCCCCCAAGAGCTTGAACAGCTGGTTAAAGATATGACGGGTAATTCTATCGCTGAAATTAACCAGGGTAATTTAGCGCCAGCGGATATTACTGCAGATTTAGCAGAGCCTACCTCTGAACAATCAACACCTGAACAAGTTGGCTTTGAAGAAGTTGAATTTGAAAAGACTAAGCAGCTGATTGAAGATATTACCGGAGAATCAACCGAAGATATTGCGGCCGCTGATTCATTTAATATTAACTTTAGCGATGAAAATACTGAGCGCCGTTATGACTTAGTGCGTGAAGCTTACCGAGTGTTGGTAAGAAGCATGGTAGCAGGCTTTGTGTATTATTTTGAGGCTGACCAATTTTCTCGTTGTGAGCACATTAAAGACAGTAAAGTGGTTGAGCTTAATGACTATGAAATTTTAGAGATTAGCGCTGATAAAGAGAAAGGTAAATACGGCTACACATTTACAGTTAAGCAGTGTATTTCTCCTGCGTTTCCAGCGTCTTATTATTCGGCCCAATAAGTGGTTTTGCAAATTTGAAGGCTGGTTTTAGATAGCTTATTTTGTAAGACGTAAGCCATAAAAAAACGACCATCAAGGTCGTTTTTTTATGGTCGTTAACCATGCTTAATCAATGGTTAACTCAGCAAAGCTTTTGATTTGTGCAAACTTAGCCGTTTTTTGGTTTTCAAAACGCACCATATGGCGGGTATGTAGACCTGCTGCTTCAGCGGCTTTTAGCTCTTCTACCACATCAGAGATAAACAATACCTGCTTAGGGCTCAAGCTGATGGTATTTAAGATATTGCAGTAAGCCTGCTTGTCTAATTTGTTACCGGTACGGGTATCAAAATGGCCACTAAATTTAGGGGTTAAATCACCCGCATCGCTGTGGCTAAATAATAGTTTTTGCGCTTCAGCAGAGCCTGACGAAAAGCTATAAAGACGAATATTGCTCGCTTCTAAGCCTGGCATGGCATCAATAAAATCTGGATAGATATGGCCTGTAAACTCGTTAGCGGCATAACCTTGCTTCCAAATTAACCCTTGTAAGGTTTTTAATGGCGTAGCTTTGCGGTCTTCATCAATCCATTGAGAGAGGATTTCAGTAACGCGTTCAATTGAAGCGTCTGCTTCTAATGCTAAGTCGCGTACATCACTGATACAGTATTCAACTAGCGGGTTATGTTGATTTTGCGCTAGAAAATCACCCATAGCCTTTTTTGAATAAGGAAATAGTACATCTTGAATAAAATCTAGATCAGTGGTGGTGCCCGCTGTATCTACGATAATCGCTCTAATACCCATAATGAATATGTACTCCAATCCTTAAGTTTGCCTGCTGAAGATCCTAAGCTTTATTGGGGCTATTGGCTAGTCCAAATAACAACTTGTGGCGCAGTAACGCACAAATCAGTCGGCAGTATTTATATTTTTGCTAGCTACGCAGATGAAAACAGCCAATATTCAACAATCTTACTGTAGAAAAGGTGAGAATGTTAACAACATTAGGTATGATGAATTCAGTTACTTAGCTAAAAACATCATCACCTTAAAAGGCTATTACTATGATCTCAAAATGGGCAAAACGATTTTTCCAAATGGCAGAACTGGTAGGCTCTTGGAGTAAAGATCCCTCTACCCAAGTGGGCGCGGTGATCACCAAGCATAACCGTATAGTGTCTGTTGGCTTTAATGGTTATCCCCATGGTATTTCTGACAGTGCAGAAACCGATGACCGTGATATGAAGCTACTTAAAACCCTGCATGCGGAAGAAAATGCCATTTTATTTGCTAAGCGAGATTTAGATGGTTGTGATATTTGGGTGACCCATTTTCCTTGCCCTAACTGTGCTGCCAAGATTATCCAAACCGGGATAACCGGGGTGTTCTGCCCAGAGCAAAGCACAGACTTTTTGTCTCGCTGGGGCGACAAGATTAAAATTAGCCAAGATATGTTTTTACAAGCTGGGGTTAAAGTGAACTGGTTACCGATAAACGAACTTAGCGACGATTAACCTTACTGTAACTAATACGCTGAAGAAGTCGCCTTATTGGCGACTTTTTTTGTGGTTGATTTTCGGGTTATAGCTTGCGTCATTTTATTTCACTGCTGTACTCATTCACCCCCTAGCTAAGTTTTTCACAACTTACTAATACTTAAAAAGTATAAAAATCAGTATTGTTATTACTCGCTCAATT
>NZ_MCTY01000179.1:0-583 GCF_002873635.1 Shewanella sp. 10N.286.52.B9 | reverse complement strand
GTAGCGTGTTTTGAGCTGATTCAGAAAATCATTCGCGTCGAAGAAGCCAGACATGAGGATGATACCAAAGATAAACTGATTGCGGTTGGCTCTGAGCAAGATGTCAGCCATGCCTTGAAATTTATCGAAACCGACTCTGAATTACTGCACTTATCGCTGCTTTGTGATGACGCGGAGTTTTACCCTGATTTACAGGACGAACTGCGTAAAACCCCTGTTATTCAAAAGCGCTCGATGCAACTCAGTCGTGTGCTGATGAAAAAAGGCGTTGAGCCGATTTTCATGGAAATGGACGACAAACAACAGCTCATCGCCGCCAATGCTATGCTGCGCCAAATGGCGAAAATTGCTGACCCTGACGACAAGCTCGAAGGTTACCGTAAGGTGGCGAGCTACATAGAAGCGGGTGAATACCTGACTGATAACAAGCTGTTCTCTGAGGGCATTCATGCTCTGACTGATAAAGCCATTAATCTAGATGGCATCGCACTACCGAACTTATTGGAGGACTAATGGAACTCGATATTGATGTTATTCTGACTGACTTAAAAGAAGGTAAAGTGCCTCGCACGCAACAAAACCT
>NZ_MCTY01000178.1:0-85061 GCF_002873635.1 Shewanella sp. 10N.286.52.B9 | reverse complement strand
ACCTAATTATTAAATAGTTAAAAGAGTTGCTATATTTATGAGGTTTTAATAATCATTTACGGGTGTCGAGGTACTTTTGCAGTAGTTTGCGCAAACTTTCCGCCTTAGTCCCAAATACCACCTGTACTCCATGCCCCACTTTGATCACCCCTTTCGCGCCTAAGCGCATCAACCTGGGTTTATCGACAAGTTTTGGATTCACGACTGTAATGCGTAAGCGGGTTAAACAAGCATTTAATTCAACAATATTGTCTGCCCCGCCAAGAGCACTAATCATGCTGCGTAGGCTTTCTTTATTGCCGTGACCATCAGCTTCTAACCGCCCAGGGGTTTTTAAGTTAAATGCAACAATACTCACCCTAAATAAAAGATAATAAACAAACCCCGTTAATGGCCCTAAAAACCAAATCCATTGAGTATTACTTGATTGAGCAAACAACAAACTGAAATCAATCAGTCCGTGGGAAAACACCACACTGTGTTTTACTTCAAGCAAAACACAAACGCTATAGGCCACACCAGTCAGAATGGCGTGAATTAAAAACAATATCGGCGCCACAAACATAAAGGCAAATTCAATGGGTTCGGTGATCCCAGTTAACCAACTTGCGGTTGCCGCTGACAGCATAATCCCGGCAACGCGATTACGTTCAGATTTATCCGCGCTACGCCAAATAGCCAACGCTGCAGCAGGGAGTCCCCACATTTTTATGAGGTAACCCCCAGCAAAATTACCCGCAGCAGGATCACCAGCAAGATAGCGAGCTATTTCACCTCTCACCAATTTACCGTCATCAATATATTGTCCCACTTCCAAGTAAAATGGCGCGTTCCAAATGTGGTGTAGGCCCAATGGAATAAGTAATCGTTCAATGGCGCCATAAACACCAAAGGCGACAGCAGGCTCTTGATATACAGCCCATAACGATAAAGAATCGATTTCATAGGCCAGTGTGGGCCAAATATGGGCCAAGATAAACGCCATCAGCATGGAAAATGGAATAATGATTAAGGCTGCACTGCGATGGCCTTCAAAAAATGAGAACACTGCTGGCAGTTTTACATTTTCACTCAATCGCACCACCAAACAAGTCAGCGCGCCAATGAGCACACCACCAGCAATTCCGGTATCCATTGTCTCCATCCCCCAAATGGGCCTCGAGGGTAAGTGATAAAGGGTTGTCATTGCTCCAAGGCTTGAAATATAAACGCCAAAGCCAAAAACTGCGACAAAGGCGGCAATACCTTGGTCTTGACAAAAGCCAATGGCAATAGCTATCGCAAATAATAGCGGCATCATGGTAAAAATTAGATTACCCACATTCGAAAGCACGATGGCGAGTTCGGTAGATATAAAAGGAAGGGGATTGGCAGAAAGCCCGAGCATGACACCTGCAGCGGGTAAAATGGCGATGGGAATTAACAGCGCCTGACTAAGACGCTGAGCAAATTTAAACCACCGCTGGCTTAATAACCTTAACTGTCTTGCGACTGGGTTACTGCGGTTTGCCAAGTTGTTATCCATTGTGTGGCTTCTGTTTCTGGTTCCATGGTTTCACAGGCATCGATTTCAAGGCGCTGCGTAATACTGGTTGCACCGAGTTCAGTAAGCAGTTCATCAAATTGTTTTCCTCCGCCGCAGAATGTTTCATAGCTTGAGTCACCTAAGGCAATAACGCTGTAGTTAAGCTTAGGCAAATAAGGCGCTATTGAGCGCAACTCATTAAACCATGGCGCAATATCTTCAGGTAAGTCACCGTGACCAGTGGTAGAGGTCACTATGATCAGTAATTCATCTTCAGCTGGAACATAGCCTAATAGCTCAGTTGGCTGAAACAATTGGGTATTAAAATCCAATTGTGCGATCTTATCGGTTAATGTTTCAGCAACAAATTGTGCACTTCCATACACTGTTCCGAACACTATATTAACTTTATCCATGATATACTTTTCCCCAAGCTCACTGACTGCATTGATTATTACAGCTTAAATGCTGACTAATTTGAGTTAATAGCTTCACCATACTGCATTCCAGCGCTGGGCTGCAAGTATGAAATACAAACAAAAGTAACAACTTATCTAAACGTTAAGGTTATTGTTATGCGCCAAGCCAACCGGCATAGATTGTTCAAACTCCAGCATAAGGCCGCCCATATTAGGCGAAACTTTTACTTTAGATGTGAACAACAAGATACTAGCGAGCCACTTGCAAAAATTGATGAGTTCGAGAAGTTGAAGGCATTATTGTTAAAACACAATAAAACCCCTTTAAAACAAAGTACTTAATAAGCGCACTTACCAAGTACTTGGATTTATCTTTAAGATTCTTACGTAACTTATTATTACGTGATAGTTTTTACGTAAGAATTTTTTATAGCCTACTAAGCAATATCCATAGGTGCTGAGCAATCAAGCGCATCATCCCAGCCAAACTGCTCAAATATCCTCAGCCATTCTTGCTCCAATTCTGTTTCTATATGCATTTTCTCTAAGGTCACAGGATGAGTAAAACGAATTGACTTAGCGATAAGCCATAAACGATTTATCTCAAAGTGCGATCTAAAAAACTTATTCTGCTTACCATCACCATGGGTGGTATCACCAATAATAGGATGACGTAAATGTGCCATATGTCGTCTCAGTTGATGTTTACGGCCCGTTTGCGGTGTAAGGTTAATTAAGCAAAAGCGGCTACTGGGATAACGTCCAGAACTGTATGGGATCTCTGCATTCATTAACGGCTTATAATCAGTTACCGCTTCTTGTGCGGGCTTATCTTTATTGGCCTTTTTGTCGGCAACATCATCTAGTTCTACTTTTAAAGCGTAATCTAAACGGCCTGCCTCATGCATATTGCCTCGAACCAAAGCGATATATTCTTTCGTCACTTGATGATGTTCAAACTGCTCACAAAGCGCTCTGGCGACTTCACTGCTTTTGGCAAAAACTAACACTCCTGATGTGGGTCTATCTAATCTGTGCACCGGAAACACATGGCAGCCCACTAGGTCTCGAGTCAGTTGCATCGCAAAAAAGCGCTCCTTTCTTGCAAGGTAACTGCGGTGCACCAACAAACCAGCCGGCTTATGAATAACCACCAGATGCTCATCTTCAAAAAGAATTTCTAACTCAGGCGGTGTTTCATCTTCAAGCCCCTCCGCTGCTAGCGTTTCAGCTTGAAGGCTCGCTGCATCTTCTTGGTCATCGAAATATTCATCATCTATCATGTTATTGCTCACTTAAAAAGGTGTCTAACTCAGCCAATAAACGTATCAAAGGATTAAGATCATCACGCTGACTCCACACATGTGCCGCCATAGGGGCTAAGGCTATTTGAGTAGGTAAAGCCTGCTTCATACAAATAAGCTGTTGCATCTTAGGGATAAAAATAAACTGCAACCATTGCTCAAACCCCATGGTATCGCAGGCAAAAGGAGAACTGCTCGCAAGCGCTTGAGCAGAAGGTTTAGTCGATGACCAAAGGTTTGCATCTTTAAGGTTTTGTTCTATCTGAATTAAGTATTGCTCTGTTTTAATATACGGCATAACTGTGATTTATCGCTCACACAAGTTTGAAATAACACGATTGTTTGTGCGACTAATTATATCATCAGGAGGCAGTTAACCCTATAATACGCACAAGTTAATCGCTATATAAAAACACCATGACACAACTCGAAACCCTAAGTGAATTTTTAGACACCGCTAATACTCAATTTCAGGTTTATGATTTAGGCCGCAGAGTCGAAAACATCGATATGATGTTGTTTAATCAAATTGAAGCATTAAAAACCCCTTACCCTTTTCCAACTCAAGGTCATGCACAATTTGCCATCGTGTTTTGGCGCGAAGCACAGCCACCTTTTATTTGGTTTTTAAAGCTGCCACTGGATGAGCAAGGCTTGTTGTCTCCAGCGCAGCGCAGTCAATTCATCAAAATGATCCTCGAAGCTCTAGGGCAAGATCCAACCAAAGCATTAAGTGATGAAGAACAAGAGCGCTATGCTAATCACCCTTTTAGCTTCAAGCCTAGCCAGGAAAAGCTAGCGCTATTTAATGCCTTAGTAAAACGTCAATTAAGCCAGCAACCATCAGCGCAATATCAATTTGCCGCTAGCTACTTTGCTGCGCTGATAGCAAGTCCAAAGAAAGTGGATGACTCGTGGCAGCAATTAGGGCTTCAAGGCATTGCCGACATCTGTGTGCGCCTAGATCAACATAACCACGCTGCAGAAATTAATGCCGCTTTTGAATTTGCCCCAGTTGAAGTTCAAGCAGCTATTTGCCAATGCTTAGAACATGTGACCATTGATTCAGTGCTTGCACAAACCTTGTTTGATAAGTTATCTCAAGCGCCGGTTGAGCATAAGCATATCTATCTTAGAGCCCTTGCTTCACAAGCTGAGTTAACTCAAAAAGCCATTAAGCAATTGGTTAATTACCAACAACTTGATGAAAACTTATTGATCACTATTGCTGCCAGAAACTGGATTGCATTAAAAGATGACCAAACTCGCAAACTTTATCTAGAAGTCTTAGCAAATCAGCCACAAATCTTCTTTAACCAAGTATTTGCTGATATCGTGTCTATACCGAGTTTACGCCAGCCGCTGTTGCTTGAACTAAGAAATACCGAACGAAGTGAGAAACTATCAGCGGCTATTGGCGGTTTATTTAAGGCACTAAGCCAATGATGTCAGATTTTATTTTAATCGTAGCAGTCGTGGTTGTGGGCGCATTCTTTTGGCAATTACGACAAATGGCAGAAATTAGCCGTAAGTATGCTGAAAGCGCCTGCGGCAAGCAAAAAGTACAACTCCTTGCTATCGCAATGGAGTCAGCAAGACCTAGCCTGGGTGGTACTACTGGCCTTTGTTGGCGTGCTAAATTTTTGTTTGAATTTAGCACCGATGGCATGAACCAATATCGCGCGCATATCCAAATGCATGGTAAAAAAATAGAAAAAATAAATTGGCCTATTTTCCCAGAGCCAGAATGGATGGATGCGCCGATGGCAAAAGGTAAGTTTGGTGGTTGTGGCGGCGCATCTAGCTGCAACTCCGGAAAGTGTAAGTAATTTATTGGCTTAACGACTCAATAGGTAAGCCATACTGCATAAACCATTTTTTACTGGAAAATCGTTATTTATTAAACGCTAGCCAAAAGAAAGACCGCGACAAATCATTGCCGCGGTCTCTTGTGCTTTTGTTAAGCCATCCAGCTATTGTTGTGCTCCCTGCACCATCCATGCGTCTAACTTGCTCCGAGCGCTATCCTTATTCAATCCTTGATATTCCTTGTACACTTAAGTACTTTCCATCTTACTCGATTATCCATTGACCGAGCCTGCTCAAATCCTTAAGCGTGTCCTTAATTCATCCTTGGGGTTCTTCCATGACATCCTTTAATCAAGTTATTGCATCCAATGCAATCACCATAAATCCCTTATGGCGTAAATCCCTTAATTGATGTCCTTCAATCTAATAAAGTCGCTTATATCCATAAACTGCAGTGATGGGGTATTAGTTAACTCCTTGTCACTAACCTTTTAATCATGCCACTGTCCATAGCGTACATTTTACCTTGATTTGAAAGTCACTGTAGAGCAGAAAACACTTTACTTATAATCCTATTGATACAACTTAAGCACTTCCTGTGCATATTTGCTTTCTTGGTATCTATTATAGTTCATATGGTTCAACAGGTAAGTCATAAGTATTCACATTACAGCGTAATTACAAAGTAGTAACACCACTAAACCAGCAGGCGTCAAATTAAAATCAATAAAAACAACAACTTTAAAATAAATCTAATTTAAGGCGCGTTTCAAATGCGATAAGGCTTACACCCCTTGTGAGATATATCGCACAAACACTCTGGCTATTAGGGAAATTAACCACTGCAAAAAAATTCACATATTTAACATTTGTATTTCTGAAATGTAAAAAGCGCAATCCTAATAAATTAAGATTGCGCCTATTTTACGCTCTGTTAGCTTATCCGGCTAAATTGTGCTTCCCTGCTCCATCCATGCGATTATTTGCTCCCTGCTCCCTTTATTCCCTGTTACTCAATTTCCTTGTATTCTTGCCAGTTGCTGAATACTTGAGTTTTCAATCCATTGAACAGTCTATCCCTTTGACTGACAGTTTTACTCCTAGATTACCATCCTGGTATGCTGCATCCTGCAATCCGTCATCATCCTGATGAGGGTTCATCCTAGTTTCAGTTATCCATAACTGAGCTTATGCCCTTTCCTTGAGCGTGTCCTGACTTCGTCCTGAATTCATATTTTGAGATAGCTAATAAGAGGTTTTCTCATATAAATATCTCAATGAATAACCAGCCCCCTTCCTTTAATTTTCATCTCATCCTGAGACATTAACGACCAAAGGTTGTTGGCTTTACAATATGACTATTCATTATAAGTGCAATATTAAACAAAACACCCTGTTTTATTTATGTTGCGACCTTGTGGAATATTTTAGCTAAATTCATTGGCGAGAAAACACCCCATTTACTCACAAACCAATAAATTCTCGTCACCAAAACAGACTTGAAAACTTAAGACTATGTTTTCATTGGTAAAAAACAAATTCAGCTAGAGAATGCATACAGACTAAAGTTAGATAACTTACAGGGTATGTGAGATAAGTCTTACACACCAAAGTGAAACTTGCCTGTTTATGACTTTGAGAAGAATAGCTTTTTTAACATTTGCGCAAACATTACCCAGTCAGCGAGCAAACTGTATAGCGGGTATTCAAAAGTAGCAGGTTTGTTTTTTTCAAATACAAAGTGACCAATCCATGCAAATCCATAACCGATGACAGGGATAAATAATAGTTGCCACCATTGCTGGCTAACTAGAGTCACCAACAGCAATAACACTATCAGTCCAGAGCCGAGGTAATGTAAGCGCCGACATGTGGCATTTTGATGTTGTGATAAATAAAAAGGATAAAACGACTTAAAGTCTTGATACTGTTTATCAGCCATTTATTGCTCCGATTTACTTTGATAAATTAATATCTCACCATCAACAGAGCCAATGGTTTGATCAGACAAATGGCCAAAACCTTCACCAATAAAAAGCGCTGCATGTTTATCGTTGTTAACAAATACTCCGATCCCATCGAGCTCTAACTGCTCATCGCACCAACTTAACACCGCTTGAATTAATTTTGCCCCATTACCTTTTCTTTGCTCATTAGGGCTCAAAGCGATAAATTGTAAAATACCGTATTGTTTACTCGGTAAACTTTCTAAGATGGTATGCTCTTTTTTAATAAATGCTTGGGTTGAACTCCAACCAGTGCCGAGTACCATTTTTAAACGCCAGTGCCAGTAACGACTTTCACCAAGAGGCACTTGATGGGTGATCACACAGGCGACACCGATGAGACGTTTGCCTTCAAACCAACCAATTAATGGTTGCTCTTGCTGCCATAACTCTGTGAGCTCTTCTCTGATTGCAGCCCGCAGTTTTTGTTCGTAATTGGCTTTATTAGCAGTGGCTAAAGCTTCAATAAAAAATGGATCATCATGATAGGCATTATAAATAATCGATGCTGCAACTCTTAGATCTTCCGCAGTCAAATAAACCGCTCTAGGTTGATCGTTAGTTTGTTCATCCAAAGACGGCGCAGCTTGAGTTTTCGGGGGCAAAGTGTTGTTTTCCATGATGTCACTCTTAACTAATCCAGTTGATAGTCTCAACTTAACAACTTTGAAACATATTGCAATTTAAATAGGGTCACCTAATCTTAGTAAAGTAATATCATTCATACATGGTGAAAGCTCATGGATACGACAACGACAACATTTGAACACTTATTTCAGCAATTAGGATTAAGTTCATCTAAGGAAGATATTAACCAGTTTATCGAACAACATAAACTGGCTAAAAATAGCACCATTGCACAGGCTGGATTTTGGTCAGAATCGCAAAGACACTTTATTGAAGAGGCCTTACATCAAGACGGCCAGTGGTCTGAATTAATAGACCAACTGGACGTTTTATTAAGAAATTAAATGTTTTGGTAAGCAGTTTCACCCCAACCCACTAATTTGTTGTCACTTATTACAACTGGGGTACATTCACTTTTTGTGGTTTTGCCGTCACCTTTACTCCATTGAGTACGGTAGAAAAACACCTGAACCTCTTTCTTCGGACTTTGTGCATCTGCTTGGGTCACATAAGCCTCACTGAAATCAGCCGTTCCCATCAAAATGGTGACTTGATCTTTTGCCATTCCGATTGAAAGTTTCGCTAAGTTATTACGATTAGTTTGTTGTTGTTTTTGCCAATATGAATCACTACGCTTACCTTCGTGATCGCCCACATTCAATACGCAACCAGTTAGTGAAGTCGCTGCTATAGCCATAATTAATGCTGCACCCAATTTTGCTTTCATAATACGTCCCTTTCAAATGGTTCTAATGTAATTTCTACTGAAACTGTTTTTCAGAGTAAGTTATACTGTTCTCAATACTGATTAAGCTAAAAGTGTGCCAAAAATTAAAGCCTTGATTTTATTCACCATTTAAAAACATGTCTCACTTTTTGAGTAATTTCACTACCGATATTTAAGGATTTTCACTAATTATGAGTCCAATTGAACAAGTCCTTGCGGCGGCAAAATCCATTGCTGTAGCAGGTCATACGCCAACATTAGCGTTAATAAAAGGTAAATTAGGTACGCGGATAGCCATGCCAACCCTTATTCAGGGTTTGCAGCAATTTAAAGCCATCCCCAAAGAGCAATGGCAAGACTTACCCGATTTAGCAGCCATGATACAGCCAGCTAATACTGAAACGGCTCAAGACCCATTAACGGCGCTAGAACAAAAATGGCAGGCTAAATTTGACGCTGTCGAAAGTGAATTTGCCCTAAAGATAGCAGCACTTGAAAAACGAATTGTACAATTAGAAAGTTAAGCACCACATCCTCAATACATTTAACCAGCTAAAAACGGAAAACCATGTTTGTCACTGAACTCAGATTTGAATGTTTCGCCGATACCACTATCACTGCGGCAGAAAAAGCCATTAATAACTTTCTAGAAGCACTCAGAGCCAATGGCCAAGTATTAGGACGAGAATTTGCTGTCGCATTTAATGAAGGTGAGTTTAAAGTCAGGCTATTAATACCTGAAAAAAACAGTTTATCAGCCCGTAACAACAGCCCATGGGTCAAACAAGCATTAACTATGCTAACTGAAGCAAAGTTATTGGCGCCACGTGAAAAGTTTATCGGTCAAGATATCAATTCAGAGCAAAGTAATATCGACACTCCCAGCTGGCAGGTGCTTTACACCAGCTATGTACATATGTGCTCACCATTAAGAAGTGGCGACAACCTTCTCCCTATTCCGCTATATCAAATTCCAGCAAGCTTTAATGGCGACCATAAGCGAGTTATTCGCTGGCAAACAGAGTGGCAAGCTTGTGATGAACTGCAAATGGCGGCGGCAACCAAAGCTGAATTTGCAGCATTAGAAGAACTGACCAGTCATAAAAGTGATTTATTTAGACGAGGCTGGGATATCCGCGGCAGAATTGAATTTATTACCAAAATTCCGACTTACTATTATCTTTATCGCGTTGGTGGTGAAAGTTTACAGTCTGAAAAAGAACGAGCCTGTCCACGCTGTGGATCGAAACAGTGGTTATTGGATGAGCCATTATTGGATATGTTTCACTTCAGATGTGAGCCATGCAGAATTGTGTCGAATATCTCATGGGATCATCAGTAATAATTTCAAACGTTATTGTTCTGAAGTATCTAACATCGATCAGAACAGCTGCATCATTAACCTTCTTTTCAACAAAAAGCCTGACTTAATTAATCTATAAGTCAGGCTTTTTGGTTTATCGCAAATTAATAACGTTGATCTATGACTTTCGTCTCAATAAGTCATTCCACATCATTTTCATTCGCTGCCAAATCCCCGGATGTGGCACATGGCCATGATCTTCTTCTACAGGTTCAATTGCTGGTGTGACTCTTGGCGTTAGGCTATCGATAAATCCAGCTAGGCTATCAGCAAGCTTTTCATGGGGCTTATTGCCTGGCACTTCAATCCACACACTGCCATCTTCATTATCAACCGTTAGCATGTTATCGCCATCACCCAATACACCGATAAACCAGGTTGGTGCTTGTTTAAGCTTCTTCTTCATCATCAAGTGGCCGATGATATTTTGCTGCAAAGATTCAAAGTCTTGCTGATTCCAAACTTGCAGTAATTCGCCTTCGCCCCATTGCGAATTAAAATACAAAGAGGCTGAAAAGAAGTGGCCGTAAAAATCATTGATATCATCATGCAGCTTAAGCTCTAAAGCATGTTCGACATTACTAAAGTCTGCGGTGCTTTTACGCTTAACAGTCTGCCAAAATACCGCTTCATCAGATTCAAGATCATACTGGCCCTCAATACAACTAGACCCTTGACCCATTGGGTAAAATCGCGGTAATTCCCCTAAGGTATCTTGGTAAGCTTGAATATAACGGTTAGAAAATTGATCCAATGATGTTGAACAAGACACTTAAGATGCTCCAATATTGTTTGTGACCAAATAGATTGGTGTATTTGTCACGTACAGTGATTACCTAATTATATAAATTGGTATTATAATAAAGGCCTATTTTGACACGGAAACACACTAGATGACACACAATCACGATCCCTATAGTGATGCTGAAGCACTTAAAGGTTTAACTTTAGGTCAAGCGACGCAATATCAAGCTGAATATGATGCATCATTGCTGCAAGGGGTTCCTCGTAAGCTAAATAGAGATGCCATTGCATTAACGGCTGAGTTACCTTTTCAAGGTGCTGATATTTGGACTGGCTATGAACTATCTTGGCTTAATGCCAAAGGCAAGCCTATGGTAGCCATCATTGAAGTTTACCTTGCCATCGAAAGTGATAACTTAATTGAATCGAAGTCATTTAAGCTTTATTTAAATAGCTTTAATCAAACCCGCTTTGACAGTGTTGAACTAGTACAACAAACTTTACAACAAGATCTTAGCCGCTGTGCCAATGGCGAGGTCACGGTAAAAATCATCGAGCCAAAACATTTTAATACCCAGCGCATTGTCGAGTTACCGGGTAACTGTATTGATGAACTTGATATTGAAGTTGATGATTATCAATTTAAACCTGAGTACCTTGAAGACAGCACTGAAGAGAAACATGTTGCTGAGACACTTACATCCAACTTGCTAAAGTCGAATTGTTTAATTACCTCTCAGCCTGATTGGGGTAGCGTGATGATCCGCTACCAAGGTCCTAAAATCGATCGAGAGAAGTTACTGCGTTATTTGATTTCATTCCGTCAACACAATGAATTTCACGAGCAATGTGTTGAGCGTATTTTTACTGACTTAAAACGTTATTGCCAATGTTCTAAATTAACGGTTTATGCCCGTTATACTCGCCGTGGAGGTTTAGATATTAATCCATTTAGAAGTGATTTTGAGCAGCCGCCTGAGACACATCGTTTAGCGAGACAGTAATTTCAAAAATGATATTACAACTTAAAAGGCACTTTTTAGTGCCTTTTTTGATCTGCAGGTAAACCGACTTAGCTAACGATTAATTTAGGTATGCCTTTAAGGCAACTTAATGAGAATCAATAATAAGCTCAGCCCAATCTATTACTTCAGCGTTATATTCAGGCTCGTTCGCAACACATCCACTATAAAAGCTAATGGCAAACCGATAGCTCTCATTAAGCTTACCTAAACTACAATGCCATTGGTTTTCAATCTCAAAGCGCTCTTTGTCATCATTTATCAGCCGCAAAGAGACATTGAATTGTAAAGGTATGACAGCGCCTTTATTCAGCTTAAGCTCGCTTTTTTCAGCCGATTGAAAATCAAATGCGAATGATTTAAGCGATAAAGCTAAGCCTAAGCCTTTGGCCTTAATGTAGGACTCTTTTAAGGTCCATAAATCAAAGAAACGTTCCCTATACTCCACTGCTGGTAAAGCTAATAAAGCTGCCGCTTCAGGTTCAGAAAAGTAATGATTTAATATCGAATGAATATTGGTGCTATCACGGCGCCGCTCAATATCCGCCCCCAGCTCAAACGCTTGCATTGGGGCATTAGTTTGATAAATAGCCACCAATAACCAGTCACCACTGTGACTGATGTTGAAACCTAAACCCGTTTGCTGAAATTGCAGATCAGTTAAACGCGGTTTGCCTTTTTCGCCATATTCAAATACCCATTCATTGGGCTTTATATCGGCAAAACGCGACAACAAAGCCCGCAAGTAACCTCTAACCATTAAGCCTTTTTCACGGGCTGATTGTTGAATATAGCGATTCACTTTTTGGGTTTCATCTGCAGGCAACCAAGATGACACCAATGAGGTGGTTTCTTGATCCAATACTGCCGTGGTAAGCGGACAGAAAAATAGATTTATCTTGGTGTCAGAATTCAAAATCAACTCAATAGTAAAACAAAAAGCCATTGTCGCTTGTTTCTAACTGAATTTATAGTCTGTGTAATACGCCAAATAAATAAAAACGGCTGGAACATTACAGCCCCTGCCGTTTTAATCCTATTAGCTTGCGATTAAGACCCGTTTATTGCCGTTGGCAACGATTAACTACTCATAGTGAACCCTTGGCGATTAAGCCATCGCGGTGGTCTTTGCCGCTTGCTGAGGTTGTACGTCATAGCGACTAAAGCTCATCGAGAACTGACCGTCACCACCCGTCATCGATTTTAGTCTAGTAGAATAGTCACTGACATTAGCCAAGGGCACTTCGACTTCAACTGTAACCATGCCAGAGCTATCGGCTTGTGTGCCGCACACCATACCTCGCTCGCTACTGATATCGGCGGTGATATCGCCCACATGTTGCTGAGCAACACAAATATTCATTTCAACGATAGGCTCTAAAACCACTGGCTGAGCAAGTTTAACGGCTTCCATAAAGGCTTTTTTACCCGCCATCACAAAGGCAATCTCTTTAGAGTCCACACTGTGATGTTTGCCATCTAATACAGTAACTTTGATGTCTTGCATCGGAAACCCACCAAGCTCACCAGCTGTCATAGCTTCTTTAATTCCCTTTTCAACCGCGGGAATATATTGAGTGGGTACCGAGCCCCCGACCACTTTGCTGACAAACTCAAAACCTTGACCACGCTCAAGGGGCTCAACTTTAAGCTCTACTTCTCCAAATTGGCCAGAGCCACCGGATTGCTTCTTATGACGATATCTAAAGCTCGCCTCACCCATTATGGTTTCACGATAAGCAATGGCTGGAGTGTCAGTGTCCATATCAACATTAAACAGCGTTTGCGCTTTTTCTAATGCAATTTGCAGATGTAAATCACCTTGGCCTTGCAGCACAGTTTGTCCTTCTGCCTCATTACGGGCAATCTGTAAGCTTGGGTCTTCTGCCACTAACTTATGTAGCACTTCCGATATTTTTTGTTCATCACCGCGGCGCTTTGCAGACACGGCCAAGCCAAAAATAGGTTGCGGCAATACCAGCTCAGGTAAATGAAATTCATCTTCATCATGGCTGTCATGCAGCACAGCGCCAACTTCTAACTCATCAATTTTAGCAATGGCGCAGATATCACCCGGGATAGCCTGATTGACGTTACTATGCTGGTCCCCTTGTAACTTAAGAATGTTAGTCACTTTAAAGGGTTTACGGCTATGACCGATAAACAGTTTCATGCCCACTTCTATGGTGCCTTGGTATAAACGAAAAACGCCCATGCGGCCTAAAAATGGATCGATTGACACTCTAAAGATATGGGCTAATACATGGTCATCAGCTTTTTGGCTAACATCAATAGGGGTGGCATTTTCAGTAAAGCCTTTGATAAATTGCGGCGGATTAGCTTCAAGAGGGCTTGGCATCAACTTAGTCAGCATTTCCAGTAACGAGCTAATACCAATGTCTTGTTCTGCACTGGTAAAACATACTGGTACTAAATGACCCATTCGCAATGCAGCTTCTAGCGGCGCATGCAATTGCTCTGGGGTTAATGAATCACCTTGCTCTAAATACAGCTCCATTAACCGATCATCTTCTTCAAGCACGGTATCAATGAGTTCATCACGGGCAGTTTCCACATCGCTGAATAAGGTTTTCGCTTTTAGATCGCAATGCAGATAACAATCCACCACATCATTAGCCATTTCATTGGGGAGATTAACGGGTAAGCAGCGATGACCAAATTGCTGCTGGATATCAGTCAGCAATTCAGCAACTAAAGCTTCGTTGCCATCTAAGTGGTTAATGGCAATGATCACTGCTTTGCCCTGCGCTCGGGCTGCTTCAAAGGCTCTTTTGGTTACCGATTCAATCCCAGTGCTGGCATTGACCACCAATAATACCGATTCAACGGCAGAAAGAGGCAATAATGCTCTGCCAATAAAATCAGGTAAACCTGGAGTATCAATAACGTTTAAATGGTGGTTTTGGAAGTCAAAATTAAGAAAGGAAGGTTCTAGGCTGTGGTGGTGGGCTTTTTCTTGGGCAGTGAAATCGGCATGATTTGTGCCCTTGTCGACCCTGCCTTTTAAGGTTATTGCATTGGCGCTAAACAGTAATGCTTCGAGTAAAGAAGATTTGCCTGCGTTGGTGTGACCCATTACAGCCAAATTACGGATTTGCTCAGTGGTGAAATCAGCCATTGTGGCCTCCCTTTATCACATAGTTAATCAATCCATTTCGCTTTAAGCACTGTTAGCTTCACATGTTTAGCTGTAATAACTCAATCTCAGTAAAAGTATGCCGACAGGATTAACTGATTAGTCAGTGAAACCTTGCTGTTCACCTTTTAAGAGCCTGTCCGCCTTGCAAATCAAGTGAGATAATTCATGTCATTTAAAGCAAGTGCCTAGCGCTATTTAAATTCAGTATAGAACTGTAACTATGATTAAAAGTTGACCTAGATCAGGCTTTAACTCACCAATTAAATTTCATAACAAATACTCATTTGAGCTTACAACTGCTCGCTAGTTATGGTCTGATCTGTGAATAATCAGTCTCGGGTGATTGTATCGACCCGAAACCTCAGGTACTCTGCTTGCTCGATTGTGCTAAAACGATGATTATGAAGATTAACTATTGTTCATCTTTACTAGTCCCAACAGATTGTATTGCAAAAATACAGACCAAGGTTAAGCCTTAATGACAGTAGCATTATATAAATGACAGCAGAGCCAAGCGCAAAAGCTGCGATAAAGAAATCAGTGACGACAGACACTAGCACGCCAGTGGTGCGTCACCGTAATGCCACCACCACCCCTGAAATGCGTCAGTTCATTCAAACGTCTGACTTTAGCGTGAGCCAATTAGCTAAAATCCTCAATATTTCAGAGGCCACCGTGAGAAAGTGGCGTAAGCGTGATTCTGTCAGCGATACCCCCACCACGCCACATCACCTCAAAACCACATTGTCGCCAATGGAAGAGTATGTGGTGATCGGTTTGCGCTACCAATTAAAAATGCCGTTGGACAGACTGCTTAAGGTAACCCAGCAGTTTATTAATAAGGATGTCTCTCGCTCAGGGCTTGCCCGCTGCTTAAAACGCTACGGGGTATCAAAGCTTGATGAATTCGAAAGCCCCTATGTGCCCGAGCGCTATTTCAACCAGTTACCTATTGTTCAAGGCACTGATGTCGCCACTTATACTTTGAACCCAGAAACCTTAGCCAAAACCTTATCCTTACCTGAAGCCACTCAAGACAATGTGGTGCAAGTGGTGTCACTGACGATTCCACCACAATTAACGGATAAAGAAAGTTACTCGATTTTACTGGGTGTTGATTTCGCAACTGACTGGGTTTATCTCGACATCTATCAAGACAGCCATACCCAAGCGACTAATCGCTATATCGCTTATGTGTTAAAGCACGGCCCGTTTCATTTAAGAAAATTACTCGTAAAAAATTACCACACTTTTTTAGCTCGCTTCCCGGGCGCTAAAACCATGCATGCTTCGGAAGCAGCACACTCTACAAATAATTCAGCTATGGATAGACTGAACAACGGAGACTCAAAATGAGCCAAGAACCGACCCCACAAGAGTTAGTTGAAGACAAACGACTCAATAAGCGTCTTAAAGATATGCCTATCGCCATTGTCGGCATGGCAAGTATCTTTGCTAATTCGCGTTACTTGAATAAGTTTTGGGACTTAATCAGTGAAAAAATTGATGCCATTACTGAAGTACCTAAGTCGCACTGGCGCCCTGAAGATTACTTCGATGCAGACAAAACAACCCCAGATAAAAGTTACTGTAAGCGCGGTGGTTTTATCCCTGACGTTGACTTTAACCCTATGGAGTTTGGCCTACCGCCAAATATCCTAGAGCTCACTGACACCTCACAATTATTATCATTGGTTATCGCCAAAGAGGTGCTTGCCGATGCGGGTGTAACACCTGAATATGACACCGATAAAATCGGTATTACGCTCGGCGTGGGCGGCGGTCAAAAAATCAATGCTAGCCTAACTGCGCGCCTACAATATCCTGTACTTAAAAAGGTATTTAAAAGTAGCGGCTTAAGTGATGCAGACAGCGATATGCTGATCAAGAAATTCCAAGACCAATATGTTCACTGGGAAGAAAACTCATTCCCGGGGTCTTTAGGTAATGTTATCGCTGGTCGTATTGCTAACCGCTTTGATTTAGGTGGCATGAACTGTGTGGTTGATGCAGCATGTGCAGGCTCACTAGCCGCTATGCGTATGGCATTAACAGAGCTGGTTGAAGGCCGCAGTGAAATGATGATCACCGGTGGTGTGTGTACTGATAACTCACCTTCTATGTATATGAGTTTCTCTAAAACGCCTGCATTTACCACTAACGAAACCATTCAACCATTTGATATCGATTCAAAAGGTATGATGATCGGTGAAGGTATCGGCATGGTGGCGCTGAAGCGTCTTGAAGATGCTGAACGTGATGGCGATAGAATCTACTCTGTTATTAAAGGTGTGGGCGCGTCATCAGATGGTAAATTTAAATCAATTTATGCGCCACGCCCAGAAGGCCAAGCAAAAGCATTAAAACGAGCTTATGATGATGCCGGTTTTGAGCCTCACACTGTTGGTTTAATTGAAGCACATGGTACAGGTACTGCTGCAGGTGACGTAGCTGAATTTAACGGTCTTAAGTCCGTTTTTGGCGAGTTTAATGACACTAAACAACACATTGCTTTAGGTTCAGTTAAGTCTCAAGTGGGTCACACTAAGTCAACAGCTGGCACGGCAGGTGTTATTAAAGCAGCCCTAGCCCTGCATCATAAAGTGCTGCCACCAACCATAAACGTGTCTAAGCCTAATCCCAAACTAAATGTTGAAGATTCGCCGTTTTTCTTAAATACCGAAACCCGCCCTTGGATGCCGCGCCCTGATGGCACCCCGCGTCGTGCTGGTATTAGCTCATTTGGTTTCGGCGGTACTAACTTCCATATGGTGCTTGAAGAATACACAGCAGAACATGCTCGTGATGCGAAATACCGTCAACGCCAAGTACCTCAAAGTGTATTAATTAGCGCCGATAATAAAGCGGCACTTCAAACTGAAGTTAGCACGTTAATCGCTGCCATCGCTAAGCTAACTGATACTGACAACACCAGTATTGCTCAAGCTGAACTTACCCGCATTGCTAAGCAATATGCCGTTAGAACATTAGATGTAAACGCGCCACGTTTAGGCTTAGTTGCTGCGAATTTAGCAGAGCTAACGGCTCAATTACAATTGGCATTAAAACAGCTTGAAAGCCAAAACAGTGATGCTTGGCAATTGCCGTCTGGCACTAGCTACCGCTCTGCAGCATTGATAACTGCTGCTAAAGCTAGCAAGTCTGCTAATAGTCCAAAAGTCGCTGCGTTATTTGCAGGTCAAGGTTCTCAATACTTAAACATGGGTATTGAAGTCGCTTGTCATTTCCCAGAAATGCGTCAGCAGCTTAACAAGGCTGATAAAGTCTTTGCTAGCTTTAACAAAACGCCGCTTTCACAAGTATTATTTCCAATCCCTGCATTTGAAAAAGCAGATAAAGAGGCTCAAGCAGCTTTACTGACGAGCACTGATAACGCCCAAAGCGCCATTGGTGTCGTCAGCATGAGTCAATACCAGTTATTCACTCAAGCAGGATTTGCTGCTGACATGTTTGCGGGTCACAGCTTTGGTGAGCTTTCTGCATTATGTGCAGCGGGTGTTATCTCTAATGATGACTACTACCAATTATCTTTTGCACGCGGCGAGTCAATGGCAGCATCTGCTGTTGATAAAGACGGTAATGCACTTGATAAAGGCACCATGTACGCCATTATCTTGCCAGCAAATGATGCTGACGCGGCCAATGCTGAAAATATCGCAAAATTAGAAAGCTGCATCAGTGATTTTGATGGCGTAAAAGTGGCTAACTACAACTCAGCGACTCAGCTTGTTATTGCAGGTCCTACTGAAAGTTGCGCAGCTGCGGCTAAAGCCATTAGCGCATTAGGCTTTAAAGCAATTGCACTGCCAGTATCTGGCGCCTTCCATACTCCGCTTGTGGGTCATGCACAAAAGCCATTTGCTAAAGCGATCGATAAAGCCAAATTTAGCGCAAGTAAAGTGGCCTTGTTCTCAAATGCTAGCGGTGAGCAACACCCAACAGATGCTAAATCAATTAAAGCGGCATTCAAGCAACATATGCTGCAATCAGTGCGCTTTACTGATCAGCTAAATAATATGTATGACGCGGGTGCACGGGTATTTGTTGAATTTGGTCCTAAGAACATTCTTCAAAAACTGGTACAAGCCACCTTGGGCGATAAAGCTGAGTCAGTTTCTGTTGTCAGCATAAACCCGAATCCTAAAGGTAATAGTGATACCCAGCTTCGCATTGCTGCTATGCAACTTTGTGTATTGGGCGCACCCTTGACTGAAATTGATCCATACCAAGCTGACATTGCAGCGCCTGCTAAACCTAAAGGCATGAACGTCAAACTGAATGCATCGAACCATATTAGCGCGCCAACCCTTGCAAAAATGGAAAAATCATTGGCGACAGGCCAAGTAACATCACAAGTGGTTGAAACCATCGTTGAGAAGATTGTTGAAAAGCCAGTTGAGAAAATCGTAGAAAAGATTGTGGAAAAAGAAGTGATAAAAACTGAATATATTGAAGTGGCCTCAGCCAATGCCAACGCACCAGCTGTTAGCAATACAGTAACCACTGCGCCTGTAGCTGGCAATGCACTAGCGCAACCTGCTGCAGGAACTGGTAGCTTAGAAGCATTTTTCAATGCCCAGCAACAAGCTGCAAACTTACATCAGCAGTTCTTGGCTATTCCTCAACAATACGGTGATACCTTTACTCACCTGATGACAGAGCAAAGCAAAATGGTTGCGGCAGGACTCGCTATTCCTGAGAGCTTACAGCGCTCAATGGAGCTATTCCACCAGCATCAAGCACAAACACTACAAAGCCATACATTGTTCCTTGAGCAGCAAGCACAATCAAGCCAGTCTGCCCTTGCTATGCTAACAGGCACTTCGCTGCCTGTTCAGCCGCAGACAGTAGCAACAACAGCAGCTCCAGCAATGACTCAGGCTGTTGCAGCAACAGCGACAGTTCAAACGCCAACTCAAGTACCTGCGCCTGTTGCAGCGCCAGTAGCAAAAGCTCCGGTAACACAATCACAGATAGCACAAGAGCCTGCAGCAAAAGTAACAGCCCCATTAGCACCAGCAAGAACCGTTACTGCAGAACCTATTTCAGCGTCAGCAGCTCCAGTGCAATTAATGCCTGCTGGTTTATCAGCAGAAACAGTCTTGAACACTATGTTAGAAGTGGTTGCTGAAAAAACTGGCTACCCCACTGAAATGCTAGAACTTGGCATGGATATGGAAGCGGATTTAGGTATCGATTCAATCAAGCGTGTTGAAATCTTAGGCACGGTACAAGATGAGCTACCTAGTTTACCAGAGCTTAGCCCAGAAGATTTAGCTGAGTGTCGTACCCTTGGCGAAATCGTAGCTTATATGAACAGCAAACTGCCCGCCGCGGGCGCTATGAACTCTGCGCCACCAGCAATTTCAGTAGCTCAAGCCGCACCAGTAGCTTCAGGTTTATCTGCTGAAACCGTATTGAATACCATGCTCGAAGTGGTTGCTGAAAAAACCGGTTACCCTACTGAAATGCTAGAACTTGGCATGGATATGGAAGCGGATTTAGGTATCGATTCAATCAAGCGTGTTGAAATCTTAGGCACGGTACAAGATGAGTTACCTAGTTTACCAGAGCTTAGCCCAGAAGATTTAGCTGAGTGTCGTACCCTTGGCGAAATCGTATCTTACATGAACAGCAAACTGCCCGCCGCGGGCGCTATGAACTCTAAGTTACCCGCTGAAGGCTCTAAGTTACCCGCTGAAGGCTCTAAGCTACTAGCGGAAGGAAACGTTACAGCTGCAGCTGCGCCAGTTGCTTCTGCTGTAGTTTCAGGTTTATCGGCTGAAACAGTATTGAATACCATGCTAGCAGTGGTTGCTGAAAAAACCGGTTACCCAACTGAAATGCTAGAACTTAGCATGGATATGGAAGCGGATTTAGGTATTGATTCAATCAAACGTGTTGAGATTTTAGGCACTGTACAGGATGAGCTACCAGGCTTACCTGAACTTAACCCTGAAGATTTAGCTGAGTGTCGTACTCTTGGCGAAATCGTATCTTACATGAACTCTAGACTGCCTGCCGCTGGAGCCGTTACAGCTTCAGTTGCGCCAGTTGCTTCTAATGTCGTTTCAGGTTTATCGGCTGAAACTGTATTGAATACCATGCTAGCAGTGGTTGCCGAAAAAACCGGTTACCCAACAGAAATGCTAGAACTTAGCATGGATATGGAAGCAGACTTAGGCATCGACTCAATCAAACGTGTTGAGATTTTAGGCACTGTACAGGATGAGCTACCGGGCTTACCTGAACTTAACCCAGAAGATCTAGCTGAGTGTCGTACCCTTGGCGAAATCGTTTCTTATATGAACAGCAAACTGCCAGCCGCAGGCGCTATGAGCTCTGAATCACCAGCGATTTCTGCCGCTGCTGTAGCTTCTGGTTTATCCGCTGAGACAGCCTTGAGCGCCCAACAAATTCAAAGCACTATGATGTCAGTTGTTGCAGAGAAGACTGGTTACCCAACAGAAATGCTAGAACTTAGCATGGATATGGAAGCAGACTTAGGCATCGACTCAATCAAACGTGTAGAAATTTTAGGGACTGTTCAAGATGAGCTACCAGGCTTACCTGAGCTTAACCCAGAAGATTTAGCAGAATGTCGTACCCTTGGTGAAATCGTTTCTTATATGAACTCTAAGTTACCAGTTGGTTCTGCTACTGCGTCAGCAACTGCAGCTCAAGTGGCACCTGTCGCTTCTGGTTTAAGTGCTGAACAAGTACAAAGCACCATGATGTCAGTGGTTGCTGACAAAACTGGTTACCCAACTGAAATGCTAGAACTTAGCATGGACATGGAAGCAGATCTGGGTATCGATTCTATCAAGCGCGTAGAGATTCTTGGTACGGTACAAGACGAGCTACCAGGCTTACCAGAGCTTAACCCAGAAGATTTAGCTGAGTGTCGCACGCTTGGTGAAATCGTTAGCTACATGAACTCTAAGCTACCCGCTGAAGGCTCTAAGCTATCAGCCGCAGGCGCTATGAACTCTACTGCAGCTACAAACTCTGCCCCACAAGTTGCAGCGACAACAGCATCTGAATTAGCAACAGACTTACCTCCACATCAGGAAGTCGCGCTAAAAAAGCTACCAGCGGCGGATAAGTTAGTTGATGGTTTTTCAAAAGACGCGTGTATCGTCATCAATGATGATGGTCATAACGCAGGCGTTCTCGCAGAAAAACTCACCGCAACAGGCCTAACCGTCGCCGTTATTCGTAGTCCAGAATCAGTCACTAGCGCACAATCACCGCTAAGCAGTGATATCAAAAGTTACAACCTAACGGCTGTAAATGATGACGCGATTAGTGATGTCATTGCACAAATCAGTAAAGCCCATAAAGTGGCTGGTTTTGTTCACCTACAACCACAACTTGCCACTGCGAACAATGTCATGCAGCTAAGTGATGCAGGTTTTGTTGCTGTTGAACAAGCTTTCTTAATGGCTAAGCACCTACAGAAAAGCTTTACCGAATTAGCAAAAACTGAACGTGTAAGCTTTATGACGGTTAGTCGTATTGATGGTGGTTTTGGTTACTTAAACAGTAATGAACTTGCCACTGCTGAGTTAAATCAAGCAGCGCTTTCAGGTCTAAGCAAAACCCTTAGCCATGAATGGCCAACAGTGTTTTGTCGAGCATTAGATATCGCCCCAAGCTTTGAAGCTGTGGACCTTGCTGATGCCGTTATTGCTGAGTTATTTGATGTTAATTCTGCCAATCAGATTGTTGAGGTAGGTATTAGTAGCGAAGGCCGTCATACATTAACAGCGACCACAACCGCGAAAACGCGCTATCACACTACTACCCTTGATAGCAATGATACTGTGTTAGTCACAGGCGGTGCTAAGGGGGTTACATTTGAATGTGCGCTTACACTTGCTAAACAGACAAAGTCTCACTTTATCCTTGCAGGCCGTAGCCAACACCTTGGGGCAAACTTGCCAACATGGGCGCAAGGCAAGCAAGCTAAAGAGTTAAAAGCAGCTGCAATTGGTTTTATTCAATCTCAAGGTAACAAGCCAACGCCAAAACAAATTGACGCGTTAGTATGGCCAATTACCAGTAGTTTAGAAATTGACCGCGCCTTAGCAGCATTCACAGAAGTGGGCGCAAGTGCTGAATATATCAGTATGGATGTCAGCTCAGATGATGCCATTAAGCAATCGCTTTCAGCTTTCAAATCAATTACCGGCATCATTCATGGCGCAGGTGTATTGGCTGATAAGCATATCCAAGACAAAACCTTAGCTGAATTAGGTCGTGTATACGGCACTAAAGTCACCGGCTTTGCAGGTATCATTAATGCCATTGATGCCAGTAAATTAAAGCTGGTTGCTATGTTTTCATCTGCTGCTGGTTTCTACGGCAACACCGGACAAAGTGACTATTCAATGTCAAATGAGATCCTCAATAAAACCGCATTACAACTTGCCAATAACTATCCGCAAGCCAAAGTAATGAGCTTTAACTGGGGCCCTTGGGATGGCGGAATGGTCAGCTCAGCATTGAAGAAGATGTTTGTTGAACGTGGCGTTTACGTTATTCCGTTAGATAAAGGCGCAAACTTATTTGCCCACAGTCTGTTATCTGAAGCCGGTGTTCAAATGCTGATTGGTTCGAGCATGCAAGGTTCAGATTCTTCAGCACAAGCAACAGGTTCAGCTGTAAAAAAGCTTAATGCGGACTCTGCGCTAAATGCTGAGAGTTCGCTGACATTATCTTTTTTAAATACTGTATCTAACAGTGCAACTGCAGCAGATAAGCCTCGCAGCTTATCTGTTGTAAGAGTACTTAATCCGGTTGCAATGCCCTTCATTGAAGATCATTGCATCGCGGGTAATCCAGTACTGCCGACAGTGTGCGCCATACAATGGATGCGTGAAACAGCGCAAAAGCTATGTGGTTTACCTGTAAGCACCAAAGATTATAAGTTACTTAAAGGCATTATTTTTGAGTCGGCCCAGCCACAAGAGTTAACTCTGCAGTTAACTGAAACCGCTGAAGGCTTAAAAGCATTGATTTCTAGCCGGGTACTTGACGGTAACAGTGATGCTAACGCGTTATTAAGACCGCAATACCAAGCGAACTTAATCGTCAACAGTGCATTACTTAATGAAGTTGCCACTACAGCAACCGATAAAATGGCTCAGTTAGCGTCAATCATTGATAAGGTTAAAAACAACAAGGCCATTAGTACTGACAGTGAACTTTATTCAAACGGCAGCTTATTTCATGGCCCACGTTTACAAGGGATCAAGCAAGTATTGGTTGCAAATGATAGCCAGCTTATTTGTAAAGTGACCTTACCAGAAATTGAACAAACTGATTGTTTAGGTTTTGAAGCGCAACTTGAAATCGGTGGTAGTCAGGCATTTGCAGAAGATCTACTGCTACAAGCAATGCTAGTGTGGGCGCGAATAAAGCATGACGCAGCAAGTTTGCCATCAACCATTGGTGAGCTAACCACTTATGCGCCATTTGCATCAAATGACCAAGGTTATTTAGTGCTTAATGTCGTAAAAAGTACTAGTCGCTCTTTGACTGCTGACATTGCGCTTTACCATGAAGATGGTCGCTTAAGTTGCACCATGACAGCGGCAAAAACAACCATTAGCAAAAGCTTGAATGAGGCTTTTTTAGCCCCGGCTAAAGCACTTGCTGATTTGCAGGAGTCGGTGTGAGCAATCAATCAACTTCTGTGATGTCAAAGCCTGAGCCAACAAAAGTTGCATCAGTAAAAAGCATGCGCATCGCCTTAAAACTGATTGCCAATGATGCTGCATCATTGGCGCAAGCTGCTAATGGAGCTAATGGTTCCTTGCATGCAAATAACAATGCATTTGCTGCTATCAAACCTTGTTCATTGGCTGAAACATTAGGCGCGACAGCCATCCCGCTTGAAATTGATGTGTCGTCATTAGATGGCACATCAACTACCGCCACAAACTTAAACATGAGTTTTCGCGACTATTTAGCTCAAGCGATTGAACGTATTGAGCAACAACAAACGGTATTGCTAAGCCATCCAGCTTTGCCATACCGCTTGTTAATGATGCCAGCCATTGTTGCAGCAAAACATCGGTGTCATCCCCATGCCTATTTAACCGGTATGGGCGAAGGCCACGAGTTATCAGATGCCGTGCAACAAGCACTCACTCAAGCCAAACGGGCTCATGTTAGTCCAACTCAAATCGATGCGACTCATTGCACTAGCTATAAAGATAAATTTTTTGAACTGATTCAGTTGATTGGCCACCTTGCGACTCGTAGCTTACCGACTGAAAACAACAGTGAGAATAACCGCACGAATAAACAGTATTGGTTTAGTGAAATGCACCAAAGCCGCGTCGCCAGTTTCAATTTTATTGAAGCCGAAATGCAACACGCAGTGGTATTCGTTCAGGGAACTGAACTTGCTCAGGCAAGCTCATTACTGGATAACACCAGGTTGTTTTTCCCAATATCTGCCAGCACAGTCTCAGGTATACAGCAGCAACTAACGCAGTTACAAAGCCAGTTAAACGCTATTATTAATACAAATACCAGTGCAGCAATCAATGTTAACCACAGCACGCTGTTAGCACTGATGTTGAACAATCTAAACCAGTTTGATCACCAAGCAGGTAAAGCTGCGGTGATCATGGGCAATTCAATTGAAACTGCATGCAGCGAGATTGAAACCATGTTGGCGATGCTAAGTACTTCAGATACATTAGCAAGCTCGCCATCGGAAGTTGAATACAAGACCCCATCAGGTAGCTGTTTGATACTCACGGCCAATGAGCCATTGGGCACGAATGGTCTTTGTTTCGTCTACCCGGGTGTCGGCACAGTATACCCACAGATGTTCAGTCAACTGCCACGCTTCTTCCCTGACTTATATGCTCAGCTAGAACGTGATGGTGATGTAAAAGCCATGCTGCAAGCAGATAGCATTTATGCTGATAACGCTAAAGTCACTGATATGAGTTTGGGTGAACTGGCGATTGCAGGTGTGGGTGCAAGTTATATCTTAACCAAAGTGCTTAGCGAATATTTTAATGTAAAACCTAACTTTGCCATGGGTTACTCCATGGGCGAAGCGGCGATGTGGGCAAGTCTTGGTATTTGGAAGCAACCCCACAGTATGATTGAGGCGACGCAAACCAGTACTATTTTTACTACCGATATTTCAGGTCGTTTAGATTGCGTGCGCCAGGCATGGCAGTTGAATCAAAGCGACGATATCGTGTGGAATAGTTTTGTGGTTAGAGCAACCCCTGCCGATATTGAAGCGGTTTTAACCCAATATCCTCGTTGTTATCTCGCTATCATTCAAGGTGATACTTGCGTGCTGGCAGGATGTGAAGCCAGTTGTAAAGCGCTGCTAAAACAAATCGGCAAACGCGGCATTGCAGCAAATCGCGTGACCGCAATGCATACTGCGCCAGCCATGCTAATTCATCGCGAAGTGGCTCAATTCTATCAACAAGCGCTTCACCACAATGAGCAGCTTGAACAAACTGCACAGATAAAATTTATCAGCGCAGCAAGTTCACAACCGATTAATGTCAGCAGCCTTGATATTGCAACCTCAATCGCTGACACCTTTTGTCAGCCGCTTAACTTTACTGAGTTGGTTAACAACGCACGTAAATTAGGCGCGAAACTTTTTGTTGAAATCGGCGCCGATCGCCAAACAACCACCTTGATTGATAAAATTGCTCGCACAAGTCCTACAGTTTCAGAGCCTTGCCAAGCCATTGCCGTCAATGCCAAAGGTGGAGACGATCAAACTGCGCTGCTTAAATGTATTGCCCAGCTTATCAGCCACAAAGCACCTGTTTCGCTGACCTGCCTTACACAAGGGTTAGCGAATTTGTTGGCTAGCACACTTAAGTTTGAAGTGAACAATCTTCAAGCGGATGCTACTTTAGCCCCACAATTAGAAGGAGAACAATCTTGAGTTCTCAATCGAATATGAAAAATATTGCCTCTAGCGATGCTAATAAAAATAACGCTGGCAGCGTCCCTAAAATCGCAGTCGTCGGCTTAGCCACCCAATACCCTGACGCAGACACGCCGGTTAAATTTTGGCAAAACCTGCTGGATAAAAAAGATTCTCGCAGCACCATTAGCAGTCAAAAACTGAACGCTAATCCGGCCGATTATCAGGGTGTACAAGGTGAATCAGACCGCTTTTATTGCGACAAAGGTGGCTACATTCAAAACTTCAGCTTTAATGCTGAAGGTTACCGCATTCCAGCGCAGCAATTTAACGGCTTAGACGACAGCTTTTTATGGGCGACCGATACTGCCCGTAAAGCCCTTATTGATGCGGGTATTGATATTAATAATGCTGAGCACAATCTAACGCTTAATCGCACCGGTATTGTCATGGGAACCTTGTCGTTCCCAACCGCAAAATCAAATGAATTATTTGTACCGCTATATCACAGCGCAGTTGAAAAAGCCTTGCAGCATAAATTGCAGCAACCCAACTTCAATTTACAATCATTTGATAGTGAAGGCTTTAATCAACAACCAATCCCAGCATCACTGTCAAATGGTGCCATTGCCCATAACGCGTCCAAACTGGTTGCTGATGCACTGGGTTTAGGCGCGGCGCAATTAAGCCTTGATGCAGCCTGTGCTAGTTCAGTTTACTCGTTAAAACTTGCCTGTGATTACTTACATACTGGTAAAGCTGACATGATGTTAGCGGGCGCTGTATCAGGTGCCGACCCATTCTTTATTAATATGGGTTTTTCCATATTCCACGCTTACCCAGATCATGGTATTTCAGCGCCTTTTGATAGTAATTCAAAAGGTCTGTTTGCTGGTGAAGGTGCTGGCGTATTAGTACTAAAACGCCTTGAAGATGCAGAGCGTGATGGTGACCATATATACGCTTTAGTGAGCGGTATTGGACTATCTAATGACGGTAAAGGTCAATTTGTACTAAGCCCAAATAGCGACGGCCAGGTAAAAGCCTTTGAACGTGCTTATGCTGATGCAGCGATGCATGATGAAAGCTTTGGCCCTGCCAACATTGAAGTGATTGAGTGCCATGCAACAGGAACCCCACTAGGTGATAAAGTTGAACTGACCTCAATGGAGCGCTTCTTTGCAGATAAGCTTAATGGCACTAATACGCCGTTAATTGGTTCGGCTAAATCAAATCTAGGTCACTTATTAACGGCTGCCGGTATGCCAGGGATCATGAAAATGATTTTTGCCATGCGCCAAGGTGTACTACCTCCGAGTATCAATGTCAGCGCACCCATCAACTCACCAAATAGTACTTTTGGTAAAACTAACTTGCCAAGTGACGTACTGCCTTGGCCAGACAAAGCGGGAAATAATGCCCGTCATGCGGGAGTCTCTGTATTTGGCTTTGGTGGTTGTAACGCGCATTTATTAATTGAGTCTTATCAAGGTAAAGCTCAAGCAGCTAATTCGACAACTAGTGCTTCTACGACTAATACTTCTACAGCTCAGTCTTCTACAATCTGCGCCCAAGCGCCAATGCATATTACCGGTATGGCGGCTCACTTTGGGCCACTATCAAGCATTAATGCCTTTGCTAAAGCGATTGATGCTAAACAATCGGCATTTACTGCCCTGCCTGAACAACGTTGGAAAGGCTTAGATAAACACCCAGAATTATTATCACAGTTTGGTATCAACCTTGAAGGTGAAGCGGCGCCAAAAGGGGCATACATCAATCAGTTTGATTTTGACTTCTTGCGCTTCAAAGTGCCGCCTAATGAAGATGACCGCTTAATCTCGCAACAACTGCTATTAATGAAAGTCGCAGATGAAGCCATTCATGACGCAAAGCTTGAATCAGGCAGTAAGGTTGCAGTGCTTGTCGCCATGGAAACTGAACTTGAATTACATCAGTTCCGTGGCCGCGTTAACTTGCATACCCAAATTGCGGCTAGCCTTAAAGCTCATGGCGTTAACTTGTCAGAGTCTGAATACCAAGCCCTTGAAACCATTGCGATGGATAGCGTGTTAGATGCCGCCAAGCTGAATCAGTACACCAGCTTTATTGGCAATATTATGGCCTCGCGCATCTCATCACTATGGGACTTCAACGGCCCTGCGTTTACCATTTCTGCAGGTGAGCAATCGGTTAACCGCTGTATTGATGTGGCGCAAAATCTACTGGCTATGGAGTCTCGCCAAGAGCCTTTGGATGCAGTGATTATTGCTGCTGTAGACTTATCAGGTAGCATTGAGAATATCGTCCTTAAAACAGCCTCGCTTGCTCAAGCGGGTGCCAGTGCTCACTTAAGTTCAAGTGCTCAGCCAAGTCAGTCGTTATCAATTGGTGAAGGTGCTGGTGCTATCGTATTGCAGGCTACTAAAGCAAACGCTTCCAATGTGGACTTGATTCATCAAGCCCTAGGCGCGCTTTCTGATCAAGATATGACTGATGAAGGTACAAGTGAATCTGGCTTTGCTGGCAGTTACGGCACCATTGAAAGCCTTGAATTTGGTTATAGTGAACAAGTCGGCTCAATCGCTGATACCTTGCTGACTCAAACTGGATTAAGTAGTACGGATATTCAATTAGTTGAATTAAACCAAGCGCCTGCTTGTTTAAACTCGTCAAGCATCAAGGCTTCGCAAGCCTTATCGCAGTTGTTTAGCCAGTCCCTAAGCACTACTGCTCAGTCTTGTATTGGCCATACTTTTGCAGCATCGGGAATCGCCAGTTTATTACATGGTTTGTTAGCACTGCCTAAGTCTTTTGCTCTCAATAACGCAGCAGAGCCTCAACATGCAATCATAGCCACATTGAGTGAAAACCAATGTTCACAGCTATTGCTGAGTCAAACTTCACAGCAACAAGGTGCGAGTCAGCAGCGTTTAGACATCGATATCCAGCAGCAAACAGCCAAGAAGCTCAGCTTAGTTAAGCAAGTTAGCCTTGGTGGCCGCGATATTTACCAACATATTGTCAATGCGCCACTGGCTGAGATTAATAGCATCCGAGCTAAAACAGCCCAAATAAAACCCTTAGCGTCTGCTGCTGTCACAGCAATGACGAGCCGAGGACATTTTGAAGCACCTCAAATGAGTGAGCAGCAAAATACTTCAACGACTAAACAAGCGATGGTGAATTCACCATCAACAATAATAGAGTCCCCTATGCCGTTTTCAGATCGTTCTACCCAGTTCAGTCCTGCTAAACAGGAACCTGCATCTTCAGTGCAAACACCTTCGCTTGCACAAGCTCAAGCACAAGCACAAGTTCCGCCAGCACATCTAACTGCTTTTGAACAAAACCAGTGGTTAGCACATCAAGCGCAACTGGCATTCTTAAAAAGCCGTAATGAAGGTTTGAAAGTTGCTGATGCACTGATGAAGCAGCAACTTGCGCAGGCCAATGGTCAGTCGTACGCTTTACCAGTACAAAGCGCCCCGACTCAAGCAGTAAACGTGCTAGCTCAGCCAGTTGCAGTCGCAGTCGCGCCGACACTGCGCCCAAATCATGCCAGTGTGCCACCTTATATCGCGCCTATCCCTGCGGATAAGCCATGTATCTGGAATTATGCTGATTTAGTTGAATACGCTGAAGGCGACATCGCCAAGGTATTTGGTCCTGATTACGCTGTTATTGATAACTACTCACGCCGCGTACGCCTGCCTACCACTGATTACTTATTGGTCTCGCGCGTCACTAAATTAGATGCCACCATGAACCAATATAAGCCATGTTCAATGACCACTGAATATGATATCCCAGTTGATGCGCCCTATTTAGTTGATGGCCAAATACCTTGGGCTGTCGCGGTTGAATCTGGTCAATGTGACTTAATGCTGATCAGTTACTTGGGCATTGATTTTGAAAACAAAGGTGAGCGCGTTTATCGTTTACTTGATTGTACGCTGACCTTTTTAGAAGACTTACCTCGCGGTGGCGACACACTTCGTTATGACATTAAGATTAATAATTTTGCTAAAAATGGCGACACCTTATTATTCTTCTTCTCTTACGAGTGTTTTGTTGGCGATAAGATGATCCTGAAAATGGACGGTGGTTGTGCAGGCTTCTTTACTGACCAAGAACTTGATGATGGTAAAGGCGTAATTCGCACCGAAGATGAAATTAAACTGCGTGAAGATGCGTTTAACAACCCGAATAAGCCACGTTTTGAGCCATTATTGCATTGCGCTCAAACCCAGTTTGATTATGGTCAAATCCATAACTTACTGCACGCCGATATCGGCGCTTGTTTTGCGGGTGAGCATCAAAACCATCAACTGGCTTCAGGTAAGCAAGATTCATTATGCTTCGCCTCTGAAAAATTCTTAATGATTGAGCAAGTTGTCAATCTAGATGTTCATGGCGGCGCATGGGGCTTAGGCTTCATTGAAGGTCATAAAACACTGGCTCCTGATCACTGGTATTTCCCGTGTCACTTTAAGGGCGACCAAGTCATGGCTGGCTCACTAATGGCTGAAGGTTGTGGTCAATTACTGCAGTTCTTCATGCTGCATATTGGTATGCACACCTTAGTTGAAAATGGTCGTTTCCAGCCACTTGAAAATGCCTCGCAAAAAGTGCGTTGTCGTGGTCAAGTTCTGCCACAACACGGTGAACTGACTTACCGCATGGAAGTGACTGAGATTGGTATTCACCCTCGCCCATATGCCAAAGCCAATATTGATATTTTGCTTAACGGTAAAGCTGTGGTTGATTTCCAAAATCTGGGTGTGATGCTTAAAGAAGAGAGCGAGTGCGCGCGATATATTAACGATACTGTTATTAACGACACTGCGACTCTTTCGAGTACTGAGACGAGTAAAGCTAGCGGCCAAGCATCAAAAAATGCACCGTTAATGTCACAAATACCTGACCTATCTGCTGCAACCAATAAAGGCGTTATTCCGCTGCAACATGTTGAAGCGCCGCTTATTCCTGATTACCCAAACCGCAGCCCTGATACGCTACCATTTACGCCATACCACATGTTCGAATTTGCAACCGGCAACATTGAAAACTGTTTTGGCCCAGACTTCAGCATTTACCGCGGCTTTATACCACCACGTACCCCATGTGGCGATTTGCAGCTCACTACGCGAGTGGTCGATATTCAAGGTAAACGTGGCGAACTTAAAAAGCCGTCATCGTGTATCGCTGAATACGAAGTGCCTGCAGACGCTTGGTACTTTACAAAAAACAGCCACGCTTCAGTGATGCCTTACTCGGTATTAATGGAAATTTCTCTGCAACCTAACGGCTTTATCTCAGGCTATATGGGCACCACACTAGGTTTCCCGGGCCAAGAGTTATTCTTCCGTAACCTAGATGGTAGCGGTGAGCTATTACGTGATGTTGATTTACGCGGTAAAACTATCGTCAATGACTCAAAGTTATTATCCACCGTGATTGCAGGTAGTAACATCATTCAAAGCTTTACCTTTGAATTAAGTGTTGATGGCGAGCCATTTTATAAAGGCAGCGCAGTATTTGGTTACTTTAAAGGCGACGCCCTTAAAAACCAATTAGGGATTGATAACGGCCGTATTACTCATCCTTGGCATATTGATAATAATGTCGCCGCTGATATTACTGTCGATTTACTCGATAAGCAGTCGCGGGTATTCCACGCCCCTGCTAACCAGCCACATTATCGATTAGCTGGCGGTCAGCTTAACTTTATCGACAAAGCTGAAATCGTTGATAAAGGCGGTAAAAATGGTCTAGGTTACCTATCGGGTTCACGCACCATTGACCCAAGCGATTGGTTCTTCCAGTTCCATTTTCATCAAGATCCGGTTATGCCTGGCTCATTAGGCGTTGAAGCTATTATCGAGTTAATGCAAACTTACGCCATCAGTAAAGACTTAGGTAAAGGCTTTACCAATCCGAAGTTTGGCCAGATTTTATCTGACATAAAGTGGAAGTATCGCGGTCAAATTAACCCGCTGAACAAGCAAATGTCATTAGACGTGCATATCAGCGCCGTGAAAGATGAAAACGGCAAGCGCATCATTATTGGTGACGCAAACTTAAGCAAAGATGGCTTAAGAATTTACGAAGTAAAAGATATCGCAATCTGTATCGAAGAGGCATAAGGATTAATAATGACAATTAGCACTCAAAACGAAAAGCTATCTCCATGGCCTTGGCAAGTTGCCCCAAGTGATGCCAGCTTTGACCCTGCCGCTATCGGTAATAAATTAAAAGAGCTTTCCCAAGCTTGTTACTTGGTGAGCCATCCTGAAAAAGGCTTAGGGGTTTCTCAAAAAGCCCAAGTGGTCACAGAAAGCATTAGCAGCGGCCAAGACTTACCTGTCAGCGCTTTTGCACCCGCACTTGGCACCCAGAGCTTAGGCGATAGTAACTTCCGCCGTGTACACGGGGTTAAATACGCATACTATGCTGGCGCAATGGCTAATGGTATATCATCTGAAGAATTAGTTATCGCCCTCGGTCAAGCGGGCATCTTATGTTCGTTTGGCGCTGCGGGCTTAATTCCTTCACGGGTAGAGCAAGCCATTAACCGCATTCAAGCGGCGCTGCCAAACGGCCCATACATGTTTAACTTAATTCACAGCCCAAGCGAGCCAGCCCTTGAGCGTGGTAGCGTTGAGTTATTTTTAAAACATAAAGTACGCACCGTTGAAGCATCGGCTTTCTTAGGCTTAACACCGCAAATTGTTTACTACCGCGCGGCAGGTTTAAGCCGTGATGCTAGCGGCAATGTGGTTGTTGCTAACAAAGTTATCGCCAAAGTAAGCCGCACCGAAGTCGCGATTAAGTTCATGCAACCTGCGCCAGTTAAAATACTGCAAAAATTGGTTGATGAAGGCTTAATCACCCCCGAGCAAATGGAGCTAGCTCAGCTTGTTCCTATGGCTGATGATATTACTGCAGAAGCTGACTCTGGCGGTCATACCGATAACCGACCTTTAGTGACGTTACTGCCGACTATCTTGGCCTTAAAAGACAAGGTACAAGCTGAATACAACTACAACCCGCCTATTCGTGTCGGTTGTGGTGGCGGCGTGGGTACCCCTGATGCCGCGCTGGCGACCTTCAATATGGGCGCAGCTTATATTGTTACCGGCTCTATCAACCAAGCGTGTGTTGAAGCAGGCGCCAGTGAACATACTCGTAAACTGCTTGCCACCACTGAAATGGCTGACGTGACCATGGCACCCGCTGCGGACATGTTCGAAATGGGCGTGAAACTGCAAGTGGTTAAACGCGGCACGTTATTCCCGATGCGCGCGAACAAGCTTTATGAGATTTATAGCCGTTATGAGTCAATTGAAGCGATTCCAGCAGAGGAGCGTGAAAAACTTGAAAAACAAGTATTCCGTTCAAGCCTTGATGAGATTTGGGCAGGAACAGTGGCGCATTTTAACGAACGCGATCCTAAGCAAATCGAACGCGCACAAGGTAATCCAAAACGTAAAATGGCGCTTATTTTCCGTTGGTACCTTGGCCTTTCAAGTCGCTGGTCGAATTCAGGTGAAGTTGGCCGTGAAATGGATTACCAAATTTGGGCAGGTCCAGCACTTGGCGCGTTCAATGAATGGGCAAAAGGCAGCTATTTAGATGATTATACCCAGCGAAATGCGGTAGACTTAGCAAAACACTTGATGCACGGCGCAGCTTATCAAGCACGTATTAATCTACTGACCGCCCAAGGCGTAGCAATACCAGTAGCATTACAACGTTGGAGCCCGCTTGATCAGGTCAAGTGATTAAGTGCTGTAATCAAGCTAAGACAATTTTCATATAGGTAGCGGTAATGAGCGAAACACAAAAACTGGATTTTTCAGCGGTAAATGGCACCACACAAGAGTCATTTAACCAACAAAAGAACTTGATAAAGCGCATGCTGAAAGGCAACAGCGCAGAATGCAGTGAATGTAAAAAACCGCTCACGCTGCAATTGCCGCCTAATACTAAAAAGGCGAAGCCGACAGACAAAGCACCAGGAATATATTGTGCCAAAGGTTGTACTGATATAGAACTGGATATGGAAGCAGTGGCGTTGTTGAAATAACCTTTAGTTATTTCGGGTTTAAAGCTAAAAAGAAAAGGCATCGAAAGATGCCTTTTTTGTTGGTTTTTTTAGGTTTTAACATCTGGCTGGAGTTGGGGATTGCATTTAAGCCCCAATTACCTGCCGTAGGGGCAGTATAAGATACAAATATCACGATCACATGGATGTGAAAGGTCAACCTTTCGTGTAAGCACAGCTGTGACATTTGTGTATTCATATCCATCAAATGACGAATCTAAGGCTGTAGTCCATTCGCTTATAATAATTAACTTTATTAAAAGCCATGATTTGAAGTAACTGATAATTGTCAAAAACGCACAATTATCCTTGTTGTTTAAATTAATGTTTTAAAAATTCAATGTGATTTAAGTACAGTATTCAACACTATTTTATGTTGCTGTGGGTGTACTTTATTAATAAAAAAAATAGATTCGCAAGCGTGACAACATAGCTTATCCCACTCTTTATACTTAAAGTTTCTTTCCCAAAAAGTACGATGAATCTTATAAAAAACGGTTTCTTCTTTACAGCATGGACATAACTTTGAGTAATTCATCATGTTTACCTAAGGTTTAAAAGTATGTAGCCACCTCCTTGTTCTCAAAGTACTTTCACCATGGGGTGTCGCAGTTATTATCTTCTAGGCTCACATACATTATTTAGCTTGCTACAGCTATAAGCCGTAACCTACAGCCTTAAAAATAAGCTAATTCAGCTTACAAGTGGTAAATTTAAATGATTAAGTTGAATTTCAATACTAAAGTTTTAGCCATTGAATTACTGAGCACAATAACTAATTAGAAATAAAAGCATATTCAACTTATCTCAGGACGGGACAGTTAACTTAAAAAAAAGCCTGCAAATTACTGCAGGCTTTTTTAATAACAACTAAAAATTAAAAAAAGCTTTTATGCTTTAGCAAACTTATAGGTGCGGTAACCGCCGATAAGGTTTCGGGCTTTAAAGCCGTTATTCACCAGCTGACGATAAGCGACGTTACCGCGCAGGCCTACTTGACAATAAATGACGATTTCTTTGTCTTTTGGTAATTCGCTCATGCGTTGACGCAGTTGATCTACAGGGATATTAATCGCGCCAGCGATACAGCCACCCGCTTCAAGCTCGCCTGGGTTACGGACATCTAACAAGAGTTGATCTGCCGATAAATCATCCATTTCTTCAAAATGTATCGCGCTTGCATCACCTTTGATAAGGTTATTGGCTACAAATGCCGCTTGGTTGATGACATCTTTAGCGCTGCCATAAGGCGGTGCATAGGTCAGTTCAAGGTCTTGTAGCTGTTCAACTGTCATACCGGCACGTTGGGCAACCGCCATCACATCAATACGTTTATCGACCCCATCTTTGCCCACTGCTTGAGCGCCAAAAATCTTGCTTGTTTTAGGGTCAAATAGCATTTTAAACGAGACAATTTCTGCGCCTGGGTAGTAGCTTGCATGGCTTGCGGTATGCACATACACTTTTTGGTATTCAACGCCATCACGCTTTAATTGCTTTTCATTTTGACCTGTTGAAGCAACTGCAAGGTCAAAAATCTTACAAATTGCGGTGCCTTGTGTACCCTTATAGGTTTCATTGCGGCCAAGCATATTATCTGCTGCCATACGCCCTTGGCGGTTAGCTGGCCCTGCTAGCGGCACTAAGGTTTGCTTACCAGTCACAAAGTCTTTGTCTTCTACTGCATCACCAACGGCATAAATATCTGGATCACTGGTTTGCATGTTTTCATTGGTATAAATACCGCCTAAATCGCCAATTTTTAAACCCGCTTCTTTAGCAAGTTTGGTTTCAGGTCGAACACCAATGGCCATAATAAGAATATCAGTCTCTAAGGACTCACCATTATTAAGGCTAAGGCTTAACTTACCTTGCTTGTGTTGGTGGGCTTCATTTTCGCCCGACTCAATACTTAAGATATGATCGCAAGGAGTAAACTCAACAGCTTCAAGTGCTACTCCAAGTTTTAAATCCACACCTTGCTGGCGAATTTCAGCATGAGCAAATCCTGCCATTTCACGATCAACAGGAGTCATCACCTGCTCGGCCATTTCAATTAAAGTGGTTTTTATCCCTAGTTGATGAAACGCTTCCATCATTTCTAACCCAATAAAGCCACCGCCAACCACTGTTGCGTGCTCGGGTTTATTGGTTTTGATGGTATTAAGAATGCGATCCATATCTGGGATATTACGTAACGAGTGCGTCAGCGGATTATCAATGCCAGCAATAGGCGGAACAATGGGGCCAGCACCTGGGCTAAGTAACAGCTTGTCATAAGTTTCAGTGTATTCATTGCCACTGATCAAATCTTTTACCGTGACCGACTTAGTTACGCTATTGATTGCAGTTACTTCATTCATGACGCGAACATCAACGTTAAAGCGTGCCAAGAAACTTTCTGGCGTTTGTAGCAATAGCTTGCTTCTATCTTTGATGTCACCACCAATATGGTAAGGCAAACCACAATTGGCGAACGATACGAACTCGCCTCGTTCAAACATGATGATTTCAGCATCTTCACTAAGACGACGAGCACGCGCTGCAGCTGATCCGCCACCCGCTACACCACCGATAATTAAAATTTTTGACATGACTCTCTCCCGTTACAACCGATTGCTGAACTGAAATAACTGTAATGGCAACTTAGTGTTTTGCGACGATGTCGTCTGCCATACTTTTTATTCATCGTTCTATATAGTCCACATATTGAATAAAACACATTATCCATAAGTTTTTTCTAATGCACAACTAGTTAAACAAAATTTCATAAGATTAGATTTTATTAATATACCCGCTCTTGTATACTGCTCTAAAACCTTGCTTTAACAATGGCTTGTGTGAAATTAATGCTGCGCGATAGCGTTAATTGTTACCACACTGACAATTAGGTGTTACAGCCGTTAAATTATATTGGAGTGTTGAATGACAGAATTCACCCCTTGGAGTGCCTTATTTGGCGGAATGCTATTAGGCCTTTCGGTAACCATGCTCATGCTATTGAGTGGCAAAACAGCCGGGATCAGTGGCATTTTAGGCGGCATTTTTGGCGCTAACAACAAAGACAGAGCATGGCGAGTGGCTTTTGTTATCGCCATGGCTGCCAGTTTATTGTTTGACCCTTTAATGGGCCTTCACACTGCCGCTTTACCTGACTATTCATTAACTTGGTTATTGGTTGGCGGGTTAGCTGTCGGTATTGGTACCCAACTCGCTAATGGCTGCACTAGCGGCCATGGTATTTGCGGCATAGGTCGCCTATCAATGCGCTCAATGATTGCCACTGTGATATTTATGTTAAGTGCGGCGTTAGTGGTGTGGTTGTCTGGAGGTGTGCATGTTTAAGGTCTTAGTAGGGTTAATCACCGGGCTGTTATTTGGCTTAGGTATGAATATTTCGCAAATGGTAAACCCTTACAAGGTGCTTAATTTTTTGGATGTCACCGGCAATTGGGATGGCAGCTTAGCGTTTGTTATTGGTGGCGCACTATTGGTATTTTTGCCAAGTTATCATTTTTTAATCAAACCCCGTACTCATGCCGTTAATGGCGATGAAATGCCAACGACGCCACAGGGGCTTACACCTAAGTTAATTATTGGCTCAGTTATTTTTGGTCTTGGCTGGGGAATGGTAGGCATTTGCCCAGGACCTGCGGTGGCAAGTTTGTTACGCGGTGAGTCGGCGATTTACTGGTTCATGGCCAGTATGCTGCTTGGCTACTACGGGAGTAAAAAGATCTCTTGGCCAATGAAAAGCTAGTCCCCTTAAGAAACGCAGTAGGACCTTGTGCGATTAAGCTCAAGTGAGCGCTTAGCATTTTGCAGCACCAAAATATCTATCCCTTTTTGAAAAATGCCAGCGATATAATCGCTGGCATTTTTTTATCGCTGAAAGCTAACTGACTGAAGCATCTGGCAGCTTTTTCATATAAGCCATAACCACTAACCCTAGCCCCAATAGCACAAATGGCACGCTAAGCATTTGCCCTACACTCATACTCCAATCTTGGGCAAAGTCAGCCTGTCTTACTTTTACAAATTCAATTAAATAACGTGAGCCATAAACCAACGCTAGAAATAGCCCTAATAATGCCCCTTGTTTTTGTTTCATCTCAGTAAAGCGATATAGCAGCCACATTAGAATAAATAGCCCTAAATAGGTGATTGCTTCATATAATTGCGCCGGATGACGTGGCAGCATATCAATACGCTGAAAAATTATTCCCCAAGGCTTATCAGTTGGCACCCCGACAATTTCTGAATTGGTAAAGTTGGCCATACGGACAAAAAAGCAGAAAATCCCCGTAGCAATGGCAATGCGATCCATCAAGAATAAAAACGGTAACTGCACCTTGCGTTTATAAAGGTACATGGCTAATAACACGCCGACCGTGCCGCCGTGACTGGCAAGCCCGCCTTTCCAAATGGCAAATATTTTTAAAGGATTGGCAAAGTAATAGCCAGGTTCATAAAACATTACATGCCCTAAACGCGCCCCCACAACAATGCCAACTACGCAATATATGACTAAATCATCTAATGACTCAACATCAAGCTCTTCAAGCACATAAATACGCCTCATAACCAAAAAACCACTGATAATGGCGGTGGCAAACAACACGCCATACCAATGTATTTTTAGCCCCATAAACGACAACATAACAGGGTCTAAATTCCAAACTATATGCTCCAAAATCGATGCTCCATATCAGATTGAACAATAAACATGCTAGCAAGAGTATTACGTGCTTCTAGGTGGTAATTCAAGCAGTTATTACTCAGGGCTCTGAGTTAGCAGCAAAATCATCCTTATCCCAAGTAAAATTATTTTCCGTTACTGCTGTCATTTATCACCAAAAACCAACGATACTGCCGACTCAGAAATGCTAGCCCTTGTCCGTTAAGCTATGATGGTATATTGGGTGTATTGATCCTCGTCAGTCAAAGCCGCTTAACAACTAGGAGCTATCGTTATGAGTATTACCACCATTGATGCCCAAACAGCCTTGATCGTAATCGATTTACAACAAGGTCTGGTGACCTTAGATACTTGCCACCCCATCCAAGAAGTCATCGAGAATAGTTGTAAGTTAGTGTCATTATTTCGCTATGCCAGTTTGCCCATTGTATTAGTTAATGTTGATGGCATCGCTCCTGGGCGCACCGAACAAGTCAGAGTGCAGCAACAAAAACCAGAAAATTGGAGCCACTTGATTGATGAGTTACAACCTCAGCAAGAGGATTTACAGTTAACCAAAAACACTTGGGGCGCTTTTGCTTCAACTGAGCTGCATAAGTACTTAGCATCATTAAAAGTCACCCAAGTAGTCATTAGTGGTATCGCCACCAGCATGGGGGTGGAATCAACCGCAAGACAAGCATTTGAGCTGGGCTACAATGTCACCATCGCTACAGATGCCATTACTGATTTTAATATGGATGTTCATAACAATAGCGTTAACTCTATATTCCCAAAGCTGGCTGAAACCGGTACCACTGCAGATATTGTCGCTAGAGTTTCTACTGACCACGCCTAGTCTTAACTGACCACGTATAGTCTTAACTGACAACGAGTAAGCACTAGGTTAATAATACAGTCCCATCGTTTTAACCGCTTTCAGCCCCCTAAATCCATAGGTGATTGTAGCGATTGACTGCGCTGCTTAACTAACGACCTATCAAAATGGTGCCATCTAGGCGGTTCAATCAAGACAGTTCAATAAAACTACTGCTTTGTTCCACCCTTTCTGCACCAGTTCTGCACTTTAATTGATTACCCTAACCTGACAATAACCTTGTATTCCGTTCATTTACCAAAAAATAGCGTCATTATCAGGAGTTTCTTATGCTCAATATTGCTTGCTTTTCATCGACTCGATTAACCGGGATCCCCTTACAGTTTTTATTACTCGCAAGCCTTAGCTGTGGTTTATTACTTTCAGGTTGCAGCGGTAACGACGAAACCACAGAGCCCGAAGACACCACACCTGAAACTGGCATTATCATTCCAGAAGAGGATTACAGTGACACAGATTTTGAGACCATTGATTGGACTGATGAGACTCACAGTAAAAATGTCGATCCTAATTTTGAAGAAGTATTCAGTGATACTGAAGTCAAACGCTTAGATTTTGTGGTTACCGAAGACCGCTGGAATAGCATGCTCGATGATATGACGAACACCTACGGCAGTTTTGGCACATCTTCAGGTTCTAATAGTCTTCTAGATAGCGATGAAAACCCAATAATGGTGCCTGCGGATATCTATTATGAAGGCAAGCAATGGTATCGCGTTGGGATCCGCTTTAAAGGTAACTCGTCGTTGCAATCAAGCTGGCAGAACGGCGTGCTTAAGTTGTCGTTTAAGTTAGATTTTGATGAATTTGAAGATGATTACCCCCAAATCGATAACCAACGCTTTTATGGTTTCAAAAAGTTAAGCCTGAAAAATAACTATGATGATGAGTCACTTTTACGTGAAAAAGTCGCTGCTGATGTCTTTAAAGATGCGGGCCTTGCAGTATCACATACCGCTTTTTACACCTTGTATGTTGATCATGGTGACGGCCCTGAATATTTTGGCTTATATACGCTGGTTGAAGAAGTCGACGATACTGTGATTGATAGCCAGTTTGCTAGCGATGATGGCAACCTATATAAACCAGAAGATGATGGTGCCATGTTTATTGAAGGCACATTTAGCCAAGACAACTTTGAGAAGAAAACCAATGAAGATGATGAGGATTGGTCAGATATCCTCGCATTATTTGACGCCTTACATGACGATACTGCCAGCACTGACCCACAAACCTGGCGCGCAAACCTTGAAGCGGTATTTGATGTGGATGTGTTCCTTAAGTATTTAGCCGTAAACGGGGTGATTCAAAACTGGGACACCTATGGGCTAATGCCGCATAATTTTTACTTATACAACGACCCAGATACCGCAAAACTCACCTGGATCCCATGGGACAATAATGAAGCCTTACAAGATGGCAAAATGGGCGGCGCTCTAGCGTTAGATTTTGCCGATATTAATTCAAACAGCTGGCCACTGATTGCTAAAATTTATGCCGATGACACTTATCGCGATACCTATAACCAATATTTACTCACTGTAATTAATGATGCCTATGAAACGAATAAAATGCAGGCGATCTACAACAGTTACTCAGCATTAATTGAGCCCTATGCCACCACTGAATTGTCAGGTTATTCATTCTTAGAAAGCTCAAGTGACTTCTATCGCGCTATCGATGAGTTAATCGAACATGCAGAAAATCGCACTGAGGCCGTGGTTGATTATCTTGATAAGCAATAGTGATTTCTGAAGCTTTAAATTGTTAATCTATTTATTGCAAAATTCGGTCTAAGCAACAAATTAGGGAATGACAAAAGACCTGAGGAAAGTAATTCCCCCTTTTGGCTGCTTAGCTGTTTTATCTCACTTGGTCATTTTGCCCTTGTAATAATAAGACACGGTGAAACAGATTAATTTTAAAGTTAACATATTGAAATGCTAATATTTAAATCTTAACAATAGATCATAAATACTTGACCGCTATCAATTTATCCATAATGCAGCTCAGGCAAAATGTAGCCACTTTTATATCCTCTAATGGTTACCATGCGTATAAATCAACCTATTATTAATAGTGAGCGAGCACTCACCAATAACTGCATTCTGTTGTCGACCACCGACCTTAAAGGAAACATTAAATACGCCAATCAAGAGTTCATCAACATCTCAGAATTTAGCGCAGATGAATTACATGGGCAGCCCCATAATATTGTTCGCCATCCAGATATGCCGCCCCAAGCATTCGAGTCTATGTGGCAATGTATTAACTCCGGAAAACCTTGGGTTGGTATCGTCAAAAACCGTACTAAAAGCGGTAAATACTACTGGGTTAATGCCTATATCTCGCCAGTATATGAAAATGGTGAAATACATGAATTTCAGTCAATTCGTCGTAAAGCAACCAAAGCCCAAATTGCGACTGCAGAAAAGGTTTATCAGCAACTCAATGATGGCATAGCGCCAAAAGAACTCGCTAGTCCCATCATGAGTTTTGTCGGCAAGCTAAGTTTATGGGCAATGTTTATCTTGTTAATCAGCACAATTGCCACCAGCATGATTTCAACTCCAGCCCTTAGCATTGCGGCCGCGACAATCTGCACTATTGTCGCAGCACTAGGCATAAACTACCTTTGCCAACCCTTGAAAGCGTTAATGGTTAAAGCCACTACCATCATTGACGACCCCATTGCCTGCGGCATTTTAACCGGTAGCCAAACTGACATAAGCAAAATCGATTTAGCATTAAATTACTTAATCACTGAAACCGGTGGCGTCGTTGGCCGCATGGCTGATTCAGCCACATCAATTAGTGAACAAAGTGAGCAACTTAATCAGACTATTATTGATACGCGTGAGCGTGCTCAAAGCCAATGCCAGCAAACTACTCAGGTCGCCACAGCCATGGAGGAAATGACCACCAGCTTTACTGAAGTCAGTGATAACACCAATAACACAGCTCAAGAAATTACCCGTAGTCATAACGCTTCCACATTAGGTCAGGAACGTATGGTGAATGTAGTTGCTGCCATTAGTAAGTTAAGACAAGAAGTGACCCATTTCTCAACCATTGTTGAATCAATTGAACATGACAGCCATGCTATTTCAGCAGTACTTAGTGAGATAAAAGGCATTGCTGAGCAAACTAATTTGTTGGCGCTTAACGCCGCCATTGAAGCCGCCCGAGCGGGGGAATCTGGTCGAGGTTTTGCCGTAGTGGCTGATGAGGTGCGTCAATTGTCGATGCGAACCACTGAGTCCACCACTCAAATTGGTAGCATTGTGAGCAATTTTCAGCAAAGTACCCAAAGCGCAGCTAAAGCTATGGATGCAGGTCAGGCACAAGCGGATCTTTCAGTGAAATTAGCAGAGGATGCCGATAGCGCTTTTGATCAGTTACGCGCCTCGTTAGATAATATTCAGGCGATGGCAGAAATGAATGCCACCGCCATGAGCCAACAAGCCTCGGTAGCCGAAGATATCAGTCAATCCATCGTGGTGATTAATGAGTTATCCAATACCAGCTTAGCGCAAACAGACCAAGCTAAAATCAAATGTGAGCAAATGACTCGTTTATCCAATAAAACGGCCAACTTGTCGAAGCAGTTTTGGCAACAAAGCGTTCAAAGGAAGCATTAATTCCCATAGAGCAAAGTCGCTATTTAAAAAGCACGATGTGAAAAAGTCGCTAGAATTAACACTAAAGGGTCGAGTTTTCGCCCCTTTTTTCATTTAAGGTTTACATATGTTTAAGTCGGCGCGTCCCCATATCCAAATGCTATTTTTCACCTTCATCATTGCGATGACTTTTCCTGTAGGCAAGCAATTAATGCTTGAGGTTCCACCAATGATTGCCACTTGGCTTAGATACGTTATTGCTGCCTCATTATTTGTGGTCCTATTAATTGTTACTCGGCGCTTTAATTTACCTAGCGCTAAAAGCCTATTGCGTTATGCCTTAGTATCCTTGCCCGCACTGGGTTATTTTTCTGCCATGTTTAGTGCCTTAACTAAAACCTCGGCCTTTGCCACCAGTGCACTCTCCACTGCGCTGCCGTTAATTACGGCTGTATTAACCATGCTAATTTATAGAAAGGTGGGTAAGTTAAGCCATTGGTTAGCACTTATTGTCGGCTTTAGTGCGTCACTTTTTTTAGTCCTGCAGCAATCGAATGCTAACTTGGATTTTGAATGGAACACAGGTTACAGTCTGTTTATGCTGGGCTGCATTGCTATGGCTGCTAATCCTCTGGTCATAAAAGCCTGCTATCGACAAGAGAACTTTATGGTATTTACTGGCTGGAGCCTAATCGCTGCCGCGATTATATTATCGGTTTGTTTAACCCCACAGATAATCGACTTCAACTGGCAACAGGTCTCTGGCAATGCTTGGTTGGCGTGCTTATACCTTGCTGTTTTTGCCACTGCGATTAGCTTTTTCCTGTTTCAAAAAGCCAGTGTAAAATTAGCACCGCAACAAGTTTCAGCTTATATTTTTCTAATCCCGGTGTTTGTATTAATGACAGGTGGCAATATCGATGTTAACTGGATTTATACAACCATTGCCATGCTACTGCTTAGTGCGGCAATGTATTTACTGATGCGAAAGCAATAAGGCATCTTTATAGCGCTATTCGCGTTAAGTGTTGGCCTTAGGTCGTAGCACATTCCAACGTAGCTGTTTTTAGGTTTGTAAAAATGCCTGTGTTGTATTTCTGTGTCGCCATACTTTGTTGATAGCCGTTGTCTTGCAACAGCAGCACTTAGTTTGTGGAGTGGAGTCAGTAGTGTCATAGCTAATTTGGCCACCTAGTTAGAGATGATATCATCACCTCATAAGTTAACAGGTGACACTATGAGCAACGTACAAGAAGACTTTTTCGCGCAGGGTTCAAACTTGAATCTTCTCAATTTAGTGCTAGCTCAAAATTACTCAATTGTTGAAGCTGCTCAAACCATGAGTGTAGGCAAGCCAACCATGGATAAATGGATTCGTCAATTTAGAGAGGTTCGACATTAACACAAGTAGGCACACACCACACATAAAACTCACAACCACAACAATGGCTTAACCAATATTAAATGTCATTCATGTACTTGCCTTACATGTTTAAGCAGCGCTATTCTTACTGCCTAAGGTTATGGTTTTTTTGATGCCCCTCAATTTTAAACGTCGCACCAATCCTGAAAGTTAGCCAACGCTATATTCAGTTACCAGATCTACTTATTTTAATGTAACGGAGTTAGCCAATGAGAAATTTACAACTATTCAGCACCGCATCTGTCGATCACTTACTATGGTCAAGCAAAGTTCAAGTTGCACATATGGACTCACCTGCATTAGATATTTTTACTGACTTTGATGTTGCCCGTCCAATCGTAGTTGATGCGTCAACCACTGCGGTAGGCACAGGTAAAATCATGGAAAAAACCCATGCTTATATGCGACTTGTTATTGATAAGGATGATAAATTCCTTGGTGTGGTTACCATGCAAGAGCTCTCACATCATAATTTATTAATGACAGCGAAAAAGCTAGAACACAACATTGATGAAGTGCTAGTGACTGATGTCATGGTAAAAAGAGAAGATCTTCAAGCGTTCGACTACGATCAAATTTCTACCGCTAAAGTCAGCGATGTGGTACGTATTTTAAAAGAAAATAGTCTACACCATATGCTGGTGATTGATCACGAACAGGATCATATTCGCGGTATCATTGCTGCCAGTGACTTAGCCAGAAAACTCAGTGTGCCTATTGAAATTCATCAACGCCCTTCATTTAGCCACATTTTTAATACTGCCGGCTAGAGAAATTAGCGGCAAATTAACTCTTAGCAATGATACAAATTCAATCTATAAGCCTTACTTCAAAGGCTTATAGATTTAACATTCTAGATCCATATATTCAGATAAACCCAAATTGTACTTATACCATCGCCCAAACCGTATCCAGTCAACTTAGTGAACTACCCCGCAACTTTCGCTTCGCTCGGATCACGGGGATCTCGACAGATATTGATAAAGACACCGTGATTAAGCCACTTCAAGTGTAAATTCAATGCTGCAATTTTTGCCCTGATCTTTGGCGCGATAAAGCGCACTATCCGCTTTTTCAATAAACTCTCTGGCCGTTGTATCAGCATCTGGCGTCATGGTAACAAAACCCACACTCAGTGTGACCAACGATTCCGCCCCTTGAAAGTGAGGAATAGTTAATTCATAGACACCTTTGCGAATATCTTCTGCCAGTGCAGCCGTATCTACATTTTCGCCATAACAAATAATGGCAAACTCTTCGCCACCATAGCGGCACACCACATCTGTCGAACGGCTGCATACTCGGGCAATACACTGAGCCACTTTTATTAAGCATTGATCGCCCTGATAATGACCCAAACTATCGTTGTAAGCTTTAAAGTAATCAATATCACACATGATTAAAGAGACATTTTTCTGTTCTCTTTTGGCTAAATTAATGACGAAATCTAATTGAGAATCGAATTCACGGCGGTTATTAAGCCCAGTTAAACTATCTATTTTCAATAGTTTAAACAGTTCTGCACTGGTGCGTTCACACTCAATTACTCCAAATAAAATGATTGCGTTGCCTTTATCATCACGCAGTACCGCCCTTGCTTTACTGGTAAAATAAAGTACATCGTCAACGCGACTGTCGTAGTAAGGAAAACGATTATTGAACTCTTCGATAACGCCATTTTTTAATTTAAGGTAGTCATCGCGGATCTTGTTGGCTTTTTGGGAGTCTTTTATTGCAATATTTTTATTGTAATCTCCAGCAATGGGACAGGTTTTTTTAACGCTGTGATGGCTTAATTGTTTATCCAAAGCAAACATGTCACACATACTATCGTTGCAATAATAGGTATTAGAGTCTTCAGATAAATCGATTAACCACCATGAGACACCAGAGAAATTGAACAAGTTTTGATATAAATTATAATAGTTTTCTATACAGGAATTAGGAAATGTCATATTTAATTAGCCGCTCATTTATAGCTAATTTATTAGCCTGATAACAGACTAACTTTCCTTTTAGCAGGATTTAAGATAAAGGTCTTTCGCTAAAAGTATAGACCTTAAAATCAAAATTTCCTCTTTAAGCGTTCGCGGCTAAGCATCAGATTACTATCTTGAACAAAACTATTTAGCCAACCATTGCTGGGTTAACTGCGGAACATTATTAAGCATGTAGTTTTCAAGTGAGCGGCTATCGCTGTAGTCTATTGCGCGCCATAATTTTACGCTAAAGCAGTCACCCACATTAACCACGCCGACGCCTTTAGGCGTACCGGTCATCACAATATCACCGTCTTCTAAATGGATAAATTCAGTTAACGATTGCTTAATCGCTGTGGTGTCATACATCATCAAATCACTGTGACCCACTTGGACAATGTTTTCATTGATAGATAATTGAAAAGCCCATTTACTGCAGGCTGTTGCGCCTAATCCCTTTAGGGAAATAAAATCACTGAACAGCGCCGAGCCGTTAAAGGCTTTTGCCCGCTCCCAGGGTAATTGCTGAGCTTTAAGTGTCGATTGCAGTGCCCTTTTGGTTAAATCTAAACCGACACCCACTGCTGAGAACTGATTGTTTTCCATAATAAAACATAACTCAGTTTCGTAATGAATAGGCTCTTGTTGAAAGGCTATAAGCTCTGTTGAGATGGCCGAATTGGGTTTTAAAAATACCACCATATCTGCAGGCATCTCATTGCCCAGCTCTTGGATATGATCGACATAATTACGACCAATACAGACGATTTTAGAAGGCGTCATCTTTACAGGGCTTGAATTAGAAATAGCAGCTAAAGCCGAAGACGATGAGCTAACGGTTGGGTTGATGATTGATACGGAATGTAAAGCCACGATAAGTCCTTATTTTATGACTCAGTTTTGTGAATAAAAACCAATTTAAATTAAGCGCCAAGCAAGTATGATGCGGATGAATCTACCAAAAATCGACCTGATAATGCCCTTCTGCCCAGCAGCATTCTAAATTGCATATTGTCACGAGCAGTGAGTGTCAGTTCAATATCAAAATGATGTTCACCAATGATAATCGGCGTTTTAATCACATAACGACTGGTAGTACGGCCACCAGAATCTTTGACATTACGACGATCAAACACCGCAAACTCACACACAACTTCACGCAGCGACTTTTGCTGAGGATGAAACCACACTTTAATCCAATCTTGGTCATTTTTTATAAAGGGTTCAATTTTAAAAGCATGTAAGCATGATGTTTTGGCGCCGGTATCAATTTTCATATTGACCCGTTCATTAGCAATTTCTGGAAATGTGGCCCATTCACACCAACCAAGCACTTGTAACGATGTCGTCATGGTAAACCTTTAACGTTTTCTGTTTAATCCCAAGTCTAGACTATCAATACTGCAATAATTAGCCTTTGACAGTGCATAGCACTAGATTAATATAAGCCTTTCTGATACTTAACCCTAGCTGTTAATAGATTGAATTTAACCTTAATCTATATGATTGAACAAGTATTTGAACTAATGGTTATCATATGCCGTTATGAGACAATGAATGATTAAGACTAATAAGGCAGCCAATGTATTCTCAACAAAGCTTTAATTTTTTAAGTCAGTTAGCTGATAACAACAACCGAGAATGGTTTAAGCAACATCAGCAAACCTATGAAGATTTGGTGCGCACCCCAACCCTTAAGTTTATCGAAGCCATGCAAGGGCCCATCCTCAGCTTATCGCCAAGGCTGACTGCAGTACCTAAAAAAGTCGGTGGCAGTATGATGCGCCCTCAACGAGACAGTCGATTCAGTAAAGATAAAAGCCCTTATAAGCTTAACGTCGGTATTCAGTTTCGGCATTTTCAAGCAAAAGATGTCCATGCCCCGGGCATATATTTACACCTTGCCAATGATGGTTGTTTTTTAGCGGCAGGAATATGGCATCCTGAATCAAAAGCCCTCAATGCCATTCGTCATTGTATTGATGAAAACCCTAACGGTTATAAAAAGGCTTCGGTACAATTAGCCGCAGCTGGGTTTGTGTTATCTGGGGACCGTTTAATAAGACCACCGCGTGGATTTGATAAAGATCATCCATTCATTGAAGAATTAAAGCGCAAAGATTTTATTGCCATCAAACCTGTCAACATTGAGCAAGTCTGCGCTGATGATTTTGTTAATTTCTGCGCTGAAGAGTTCAAGCATACCATCGGTTTAATGAGCTATTTATGCTTTGCCTTAGACTTAGATTTTTAGTGATAATGACTTATATCATCGTGATAAAACGGCCGTGGATAGAGTTTGCTTTAAAGAGATAAACATTCGCCGCTAAACGAGACTAACCAAGACACTGAAAACCAGTGTCGGTGAATTAGCGGACGACCATCCAAATTTCAACTAGTATAAAACTAGAGACTAACATCACCAGCAGGCATTTAATATGACAGCATTCTCGCGCCTATATTCTGCCATTAACCCAAAAGAACTCAGCAAAGAAACGATGATAGTGCTGATGGCGCTGTATTTTGCGCTGGTGATTAACTTTGGGCTTACCCAACGTATTTTTCAATTATCAGCTGATAGCCATTTAGTGTTCTCTCTTACGCCGGCGCTCGTACACTTGGGCATTTTTATCATTGCTTTTGCTTATTTTCGTCTCGGTTTATCTTTAAACCCTTACTGACAATCTTACTGCTCACCTCTGCAGCAGCCATGTATGGCACCATGAAATACCAGGTATATTTTGATTACGCCATGATTGAAAATATCTTTGAAACCAATACTGGCGAAGCCCTGTCCTATATCAGCACCACGTCTATTTTATATATCGTGGTGTTTGGACTAATTCCAACCATATGGTTGTGGCGAGTGCGCCTAACGCCATCACAAAGCGTAGTTAAATCCTTAATGAGACGCTCAACATTAGTGGTTGTAGGCTTAGGTTTAATAGGAGTCGTGCTGCTAGGCTTTTATAAGGACTATGTGTCCATGGGGCGAAATAATACTTACCTTAAAAAAATGATCATACCAGCCCATGCTTTCAATACGGTAAAATATCTTTATAAAAACAACTTTGTCACCCCCTTGCCTTATACCGTTAGAGGCCAAGATGCACGCTTAATCGATATCAACCCAACTAAGCCAACTTTATTTGTACTGGTCGTCGGCGAAACAGCCCGCGCTCAAAATATGGCTTATTACGGTTATCATCGAAACACCAATCCTTACACTGAAAATTTAGACTTCATTATTGTTAATAACGTCAGCTCATGTGGCACCGCGACCGCGCATTCATTACCTTGCATGTTTTCCGACCTCACTCACGATAATTATAACCGTGAAAAAGCACTGGCCAGTGACAACCTACTAGACATTATTCATACAGCAGGCGCAGAAGTGGTGTGGCTTGACAATGATGGCGGTGATAAACATCTGGCAGCCCATGTGATTGAGTTTAATATTCCGACTGACTCAAGTGATGACTTGTGTGACGGTAGTAGCTGTTATGATCAAGTTCTGGTGCGCGAGTTCGCTTCACATATCGAGCAGAGATTAGAAAACAAGCAGCAAACCTTAACCAATCAATTATTGATATTGCACACGATAGGGAGCCATGGGCCTACCTATTTCAAGCGTTACCCTAAAGATAAGCAGCATTTTAGCCCCGCCTGCGAGCGCAGCGATCTTGAAAATTGCAGTGATGAAGAAATCATCAATGTCTATGACAATACCTTAGTTTATACCGATTATATTTTGTCAGAAATCGTAAAACTATTAGAGCTATATGCCAGCGATTATGAAGTGGCAATGATGTATATCTCTGATCATGGTGAATCACTAGGTGAAAGCGGCATGTATCTTCATGGCACCCCTTATGCCTTTGCGCCAGCAGAGCAAACCCATGTGCCTTGGTATCTATGGTTACCAGAAAGCTACACCCAGTCAAAGCAACTCGACCGTCAATGTATCATCACGCAAGTGAGTCAGGGGACACATTCCCATGACAATTTGTTTAATACGCTTATCGGCTTGTATGGCGTCGATACCCATTTACTCGATACTTCGCTTGATCTTAGCCATTCTTGCAAGCAAACAACTGAGCTTTTGGGGACAAAATAGCATTTAGTGATAGCGATTTAATCTCTGCTATCACTCGTCGCCCTCAAACTAGTCGCAATAAATATGGCCTAAATTAGCCGCCGAATTAGATTTTTAATCAACTTCATCTATATTTATCTAATAAATAAAATGATTAACTATCAGCCCGTTAATTACGTACTCACCGACAATGTTAAAGGCTCACGGATGATAAAAATGCGCTTTTCCCGAGCTTCGACTCGATACTATTTCACCGCCATTTTGGCCTTTTCACTATTACTGACGCAATCTTTTGCCCATAGCGCGCCAAAGAATATTAAATCCATCGTTAATCGCGCTGAGTCCCCAAGGGTTGGTACCGAAGAGCTGATACTCCCCTACGCTTTCAGCACTGACTCAATGGGATTAAACTTAGGCATTGGCACTATGGTCAGTGGTTATGGACAAGAACAAATAACGATTGGCGCTACTGTCTATGGTGGCGATGTCAGTTACGGTGTTGGCGCAGGAATTTGGAACTTTAAAATACCACGAACCGAACGCTTCTTTTTAAGTGCCGTTGGCTTTGTCGGTTATTATCCACAGAAAAAAGCCTACGCAGGGGGCACCTTAAATTATACCCCTGCAGGCACACCTATCCCTGGTAGTAATGACTCATCAAATGAACAGTTTTTACAAGCTGATGGCTCGTCAAACTGGTGGAATATACAGCTTGAATACACCCTACCCATTGGCGCAACACGTGATAAAGGCCAAGTACACTATGAACTAACCCGCGGCTTGCTGAGCTCAAAACCCTCTGGCGGTGACAGCTGGAATCCGCTTGAGTCTGGAGCCACAGTGGCGACACTGAAACAATTTAACCGCTTTGAAACCTTTGAATTTGAAGACGGAGAATTAGATGGCGCCGTTCATGCGATGAGTTTAGGACTGCTTTATGATAATACCGACTTTTCACGAAACCCCAGTTACGGCAGTAAGCAGTTTGTCGCCATTTCCCATGATGCGGCTTGGCTAGATTCTGATAATCAGTGGACATTTATCGAATTTGAAGCCAGTAAATACTTCTCTTTTGGCGCCTCCGACTGGGCATCCCAGCGTATATTAGCGTTAAATTTTTGGACAGGTTACTCGCCCTCATGGAAGCTTGAGTATAACGACGAAGGAGGCAGGCGGATCACCAATGATGCCCCTTACAGCGAAGGCGCAACACTTGGTGGTTTTTATCGAATGCGCGGTTATGACAACAGTCGTTTTCATGATAAAGCCTCCATATACGGCACTGCAGAATATCGCTATACCTTCAAAAACAACCCCATCGAAGATGTAAACTGGCTTAAATTTTTACGCCTAGATTGGTTTCAATTGGTGGGCTTTGTTGAAGCTGGCCGCGTTGGCGAGGCTTATACCGCCAATGAATTATTAACCAATTTGAAATTTGATTACGGCGTTTCTCTTAGAGCATTAACCGCAGGGATCATTGTAAGGTTTGATATCGCCCAATCAGATGAAGCCACCAATGCTTGGGTGATGGTAGACCACCCATTTTAATAGAGCTGTTTACTAAATTGTCTTTTATCCACAAAATGGAAGGCGACTAATCTAAGGATTAGTCGCATTTGAGGTCACATACCTTGATTTAACCGCTGTTGACCTTGCAACCACGGATTTAACAACAGTAGCAGTCATGGTAAACTGCAGCACTATTATCCCCATTGCGCTGCAAAGCCAACCTGAGTGAGTCATGGAACCAGTTAATCCCCCCCATCTTCAAGCCAATACTCCCGCAGAAAAAAGAGCATTAAGCTACTCTGCCACCATCAAAAAGTTATTCGATGAAGTATTAGACACCAAAATGCCTGCTGATAGGATTGTGGCAAACTACTTCCGTGAGCACAAAAAGCATGGCTCAAAAGATCGCCGCGTGATCCGCGAAACCTTATTTGGGCTATTTCGTTGGTGGGGCTGGCTAAAACAGCTGGGTTCTCAGCATGAGCAACAAACTTGGTATCAAATGCTCAGTACTTGCGCCTTACTTGAGCAGCATCAATGGCGTCAGTTTGCTGATGCGTGGCAACAATTTGGCGGCTTAAGCCCCGAACAAGTCAGCTTGATAAATCACACCATTGACGCTAATGATGTTGCTAACTCATCTAATCCGCAATCAAGTGCAAACTTTGATGTTAGCCATAAAAATAGCCTTATGGGCCAGTTATTCACGACCATTGAATTTGCTGAAACCCAACTATTACCCGATTGGTTTTGGGCGCTATGCACCATTGATGATCAGCAAAACAAACTAAAATTGATTGAAGCCATGAGTAGCCGTCCTCCCATTTGGGCAAGAGCGCAGCGCATTGATACAGCATCAGCTGTTACCACATTACAAGCAGCTGGTATTGATGCCCTAGCCAATGAATACTTTACTGATGCATTAAGCCTTGGCAGCAAAAGCATTAACCTCAATGACGTTGATTTATACAAACAGGGCAAACTTGAAATTCAAGATTTAGCCTCGCAAGTTATCGGCAATGTCTGTCAGCCTTTAGCAAACGAGCAATGGTGGGACACCTGTAGTGGCGCGGGCGGTAAGACATTACAGCTGCGCTCATTGATGCTGCAAAATGCCGCCTCAAACAACAATACAGCAGGTACTATTACCTCATCAGATATTCGTTCAAAAGCCCTAGAAGAGCTTAATAAGCGCGCTAAACGAGCAAACTTTGACAGCATTACTGTGGCGCGCTGGAAAAGCGATGCTTTACCGGTAGCCAAAGCCCATTTTGATGGCGTACTGGTTGATGCCCCATGTAGTTGCACTGGCACATGGCGCAGAAACCCAGATATGCGCTGGATAGATGAGCCAAGCTGTATCGAAGATAAACCCGCACTGCAGTTAGATATTTTAACTCGCAGTTCAAAGGCGGTAAAACCAGGCGGCAAACTCGTCTACGCAACCTGCTCATTATCACCGCTTGAAAACGAACAAGTGGTGCAGCAATTTTTACAACACAATAGTGACTTTGAGTTGATCACCAGCGTACACCCATTTACCCAAGCTAAGCTTGAGCATATTACCGTATGGCCCTTTGAAGCCAATAGTGACGGCATGTATGTGGCGAGAATGATGAGAAAGTAATGTCCCTATTTATCAATAAACGATGACAATAACTATTATCAAAAAAGGCCTTCACAAATATTTGTGAAGGCCTTTTTAATTATTCAATGGCAGCACTCAATAGCAGTACTGTACGCCCGTATTAAAATTTTATAAAAATATGGTTACCATGAACGGTTATAACTCAATAGTTTAATAATTTTCTGAGGGCGGATATCGTTTTCTTATAATAAAGTTTGCTACTTTAGTGTGCCGCACTTGTTCAAGCTCTCTGAATAGCAGGAATAATTTTTAGGCACACTTTACATCCTTTATATTAATGCTTTTTGAGCCGCTTCAATATTTTTTACTCTAGCCATAAGCACCATAGGATCAAATGTGGATTCTTTGAAGCCAAACCTTGTGTAAAAATCTTTGGCTGAGAAGTGCTTTCTACCATGCTTAAAACCAAGCCTTACGATAAGTAACCGTTATCTGTTAAATAGCTAATCACTTGTAAAGCGCACTGCTCAATATCTTGCTCTGCGGTCTTCACATGAATTTCAGCATTCGTCGGCGCATCATAAGCTGAGTCAATGCCGGTGAAGTGTTTAATCTCGCCCGCTCTGGCTTTTTTATATAACCCTTTAGGGTCGCGTTGTTCGCAAATCGCTAACGGGGTATCAATAAAGATTTCGATGAATTCATCTGCTGCCAACAGGCTTCGCACCATGTCGCGATCAGCTAAAAAAGGCGAAATAAAAGCAGTAGACACAATCAGCCCCGCATCGACAAATAGCTTGGATACTTCACCAACCCTACGAATATTTTCAACTCTATCAGTATCAGTAAAGCTTAAGTCACCATTTAGGCCATGGCGAACGTTATCACCATCGAGCACATAGGTTTTACAGTTTAGATCATGAAGCATTTTATCAACTGCATTGGCAATTGTAGATTTACCAGAGCCACTTAACCCTGTGAACCATAAAACGGCAGGCTTATGACCATTTAGCTTAATGCGCTGTGCCCGAGACACACTTGCCAAGTGCCAAACAACATCTGTTGACTTGTCACCAAGCACATTAACGTCTTGGTAGGGTGTATTTGACATGATTATTCCTTGTTCACTTTTTAGTTCTGTTAATACTGACAAATATTATGTTTTTATTGTTTAAAGCTGCCCATTAAAACGGGAAAAATATTGGCACGCTGATGTTCACGATTAAGCCGTAAACAATACTGACGGGCAAACCGACTTTGACAAAGTCTTTTAGCTTATATTGCCCTGCATTAAACACCATTAAATTGGTTTGATAACCGTAAGGGCTAATAAAACTGCCACTGGCAGCAAATGCCACAGTCATCACAAAAGGTAAAACATCCACCCCAAAACCGAGCGCCAAACTATAAGCAATGGGAAACATTAGCGCTGCAGCAGCATTGTTGGTCACTAATTCAGTCATCAACCATGTGAGAATATAAACCATAATCAAGGCAATATAAGCATGCTCTTTATCGACACTCTGATTAACCACATCACCAATTAATTCGACAACGCCAGCATTAACCAATGCATGGGAAAGTAAAATGGCAGAGGCGACGATGAGCCAAATATTGACCGGTAATCGGCGCATCACTTCATTGACGTTAAGTGACTGACTAAACACCAGTAGCCCTAATAAAATCACTAAGCTTTCAAGTAAATCAATGACCCCAAATGCGGCAAGGGCTATTGAAGTTAAAAAGCCACCGACAGCTAACCATGCCCTCCAGCCGTTAAGGCGTATCTCAGTTTCGACGCCGCTAAGCACAATAAAGTTTTTGCTTAAATTACGACGAGATTTAAAATCCTCACCAACAGATAACACTAAAAAGTCACCCGCTTGTAACTCGACTTCACCAAGTTTGCCAGAGACATTTTCGCCATCTCGGCGAATCGCCACCACGGCGGCATCAAATAGTGCTCTAAAGCCGACTTTCTTTAGTGTTTTTCTCACTAAAATACTTTCTTGCTTTACCACCACTTCAGTGAGATTTGAGCCTTTTAAATCATTTTTATGGGCAAATGTTTCAAGCCCTGAAAACTGCCCTAATTGTCCTAGTTTTGCAATATCACCACTAAAAATAAGTCGGTCATCTTGTTGTAACACTTCTGTTGGCGCGACCGGGGTGATTAACCTTCCCTTTCTAACGACCTCAACTAAAAATAATGACTCTAAATGCCGTAAACCATTGGCCTCGACAGAGCGGCCAATCAGCTCTGAGTTTTCGATGATTTTTGCATCAATAAAATAACCTTTATTACCATCAAGAGTCTGTTCATTTTCTGGCAAAAACCTGACACACACAGCTAACACGGCCCCGCAACAAATCACCAGTATTAAGCCGATAGCGGTAAAAGAGAAAAAGGCTAATGAACGCCCTTCAACATCAATATACAGGCTGTTTACAATCAAATTGGTTGAGGTGCCAATTAAAGTCAGCGTGCCACCGAGAATTGCCGCGTAGGATAAAGGCAATAATAATTTACTGGCAAAATGATGCGGGTTATTACGTATTGGCGACAAAAGCGTCGCCACCACCGCGGTATTGTTAAGTAGCGCAGAACAAATCGTGGTGACACCAAAAAGCCGTATAAAAGTGGCTTTATAGCCAACAACAATCACTTTTGACGCAATAACTCTCAGCAATCGGGTTTTCTCTAACCCGAAAGAGCAAATGATTAATAGAATGAGTGTGATTAACCCAGGGTTAGCAATACTCGATAATAATTGCGCTTTAGACACCAACCCAAGTGCAACTAATGATAATAAGGTCACACCGCACACGGCAGCAGGTCGACTTTGAAATTTTAATAAACCACAAATCGTTAGTATGAAAATACTTATTGTTAAGTATGCATCTGTAGACATAAATAGAAACCAACCTCAAGGATACAAAGTCAAAAAAAGCTGCAAGCTAATCAATCGCATTGCAGCTTTTTGATAAAGCCTAGGTGCTCATCTGTACTAGCTTAGCCTATGACTTTTGCGCCCCAATGAGGGTAATGTTTTCTAACCAATGCGTTAAATTCGATTTCAAATGCTGAAGGTTTGGCTTCAGTGGTTGCTGCTTTGCCTTCTAATGAATTTCTTATCATCCCCGCGCCCACGGTGACATTGGTTAGGCGATCGATAATGATAAACGCACCAGTGGTTCGATTGATATCATAAGCATCAAACTGCACAGCTTCATTGACTGCAAAGTTACAGTTACCCATTTCATTAAGTTCAAGTTGATGTGCATCAAATGTCTCTAGGGTGTTCACATCGACTTTGTGATTCACATTCTCGACGAAGCCATAAACTGATTTACTGCCCATTTTAATGGCATATTCACGATCGACATGTAATGGCTCTTCAGTCATCCACACCACATCGGCCTCAAAATTGCTGCTTGATAATGGCAGTTCATGAGGGCGAACTAGCATGTCACCACGGCTAATATCAATTTCATCTTCTAAGGTGATAGTGATTGCCATGCCGATAGTGGCTTTTTCAAGCTCGCCATCAAAGGTCACTATAGATTTAACTTTACTTTCTTTACCTGAAGGCAAGGTTTTGACGGTATCACCAACGCGGATATCGCCCGATGCAACCGTGCCACAAAAACCGCGAAAATCCAGATTTGGACGATTAACGTATTGCACTTGCATACGAAATGGGTGGGTTTTATCTTTGGCAACCGTCACGGTATTTAACAGTTTCATCATGGTTGAACCCGGGTACCAAGTCATGTTGGCACTCTCGTTGACGACATTGTCGCCCTTTAATGCTGAAATCGGCACAAAGCGAATATCGTTAAACTGCAGGTTTTCAGCAAACTCACGATAGTCTTTCTTAATATTTTGATAAACGCTTTGGTCGTAATCCACCGCGTCCATTTTATTGATGGCAATGATGACGTGCTTAATACCCAACTGAGAGCAAATAAAGCTGTGACGGCGAGTTTGTACTTGCACCCCATGCCTTGCATCAATCAAAATAATCGCTAAATCAGCAGTCGAAGCGCCCGTTGCCATATTGCGGGTATATTGCTCATGACCTGGAGTATCAGCAATAATAAATTTACGTTGCTCGGTGGCAAAATAGCGATAAGCCACATCAATGGTAATACCTTGCTCACGCTCAGACTGCAGGCCATCAACCAATAAGGCTAAATCGAACGACTCATCGGTGGTATTAAAGCGTTTTGAGTCTTTTTCAATGGCCGCCATTTGATCTTCAAAAATCATTTTACTGTCATACAACAAACGACCAATAAGGGTCGATTTACCATCATCAACACTGCCACAGGTTAAAATGCGCAGCATATCTTTATTTTCATGGACGTTTAAATAAGCTTCAATATCTGAAGCGATTAAAGCGGTATTAGACATCATAAATTCCTTAAGCTAACGCGCTGCTCTGAGTGTATATTCAACTGCAGCAACACATTGGTAATGTAATGGTTCAAATAATCAGAAGTGCCAAACACTTCATAAAAATGAGGTTTTAAAAAGCTTAGAAATACCCTTCCATTTTTTTCTTTTCCATTGAACCGGATGAATCATTATCAATCACTCGCCCTTGACGCTCAGATGTTGTACAAAGCAGCATCTCTTGAATAATCTCAGGTAAGGTTTGTGCAACCGACTCAACTGCGCCAGTGAGTGGATAGCAACCTAATGTTCTAAAGCGCACCATCTTATGCTCAATGACTTCGCCTTCTTCAAGCTCCATTCGGTCATCATCAACCATGATTAAGGTGCCATCACGCTCTAAAACTGGTCTTTCTGCAGCTAAATAAAGCGATGGGATTTCAATACCTTCAAGATAAATATATTGCCAGATATCTAATTCAGTCCAATTTGATAATGGGAAAACGCGAATGCTTTCGCCTTTATCCACTTTACCGTTATAAATATTCCATAACTCAGGACGTTGGTTTTTAGGGTCCCATCTGTGCTTGTTATCGCGAAAAGAATACACACGCTCTTTGGCACGGGATTTTTCTTCATCACGACGTGCACCGCCAAAAGCAGCATCAAAACCATGCATATCTAACGCTTGCTTTAAGCCCTCAGTTTTCATGATGTCGGTGTGCTTAGCACTACCATGAACAAACGGGCTACAGCCCATTTCTAAACCGCGAGGGTTTTTATGAACGATTAAGTCAAAGCCGTACTTTTCGGCCATTTGATCACGAAAAGCAATCATCTCTTTAAACTTCCAGTTGGTATCAACATGCATCAAAGGAAATGGAATTTTGCCGGGATAGAAAGCTTTACGCGCAAGGTGCAATAAAACCGAGGAGTCTTTACCTACCGAGTAGAGCATGACAGGGTTATCAAATTCTGCGGCGACTTCACGCATAATTTGAATGGATTCTGCTTCAAGTTGCTTTAAATGAGTCAATTGTGTCGACATATCTATTCCAATAAACCTTTAATAATTCATACGCTTTAAACAGACAAATGATGATCCGTCTCATAGCCATGATTGTTAATCCAAAGTTGCATGCAATCATATTACCAGTATCAACTGATAGTAAAAGTTATTAATGAAGGGTTGAATATAACAAAAAGGAATAAAAAGGATGAAAAGGTTTGTTTGGAATAATGATCTAAAAAGTAATAACTCACTCCTCCAATCATCTAAGTGGTAGAGAGTGACAACTGAAAAGCTAACTGCGAAAGGTTAGATGTTAACCAAAGACACTGGGAGGATTAGGCCGATTAATGAGTTAGCATTTGTGTAGCCGATTACTAAGCTGAGCTTGAGCAAAATCTGTAAACCGTTATAAATACTCTTAAAAAAAGTTATAAAACATCTATATCGAGATTTCTAATCAAAGTTTTAATGGATACTTGCCAATCACAAGCATCGATACCCCAAGCCATTTTTATCTGCTGGCAATCAAGCACACTGTAGGGTGGCCGCTTAGCAGGCAAAGGATAGTCCTGAGTATCAATCCCCTTGAGTGTAGGAACTGTTAGTAACTTAGCTTGTACACTTGCTTCATCGACAATGGCTTTTGCTAAACCATACCAGCTGGTAGCTGTATCGCCGCAGTAATGAAAAGTGCCCCAAACTGTTTTACCCTGCTGAATTTGCGCAGCGATGTTTAATATCGCTTTGGCTAAATCCCCCGCATAAGTAGGACAACCTATTTGATCGGCCACCATCGCCAGAGTCGGTTTAGTTTTGGCTAATCTCAGCACCGTTTTAGCAAAGTTATGCCCAAATTCGCTTATCAGCCAAGACGTTCGAATGATAATGTGCTGCGGCAGAATATCAGTAATCAATTGCTCGCCGCGCCACTTAGACTCGCCATAAATATTCAGCGGATTTGGCACAGCAGTTTCAGAATATGGGCTTGGACTGTTTTCAATTGCAGTTTCAATAGCAGTGTTAGAGGCGGTTGCAAAGGTTGCTTCAAGGCCACCAGCAAGCTTGGGCTCCTCTACAGGCAGCGCTGAACTTGCAGCTTGAGATGGCAGCCTGCCACTTTTGCCATCAAACACATAATCGGTTGAGATATGAATAAGTGGAATAGATGCTTTTAGCGCCGCTAAGGCAAGATTCTTCGCCCCTGTGGCATTCACATCATCAGCAAGCTGCTGATGTGTTTCAGCCTGGTCCACTTGGGTGTAGGCGGCGCAATTGATGATTAAATCGGGGTTAAGCCTATCAATCATTTCCATGACCGCATTAGCGTCACTGATCTCTAAATCTGATTTATCTGCCGTGAGAAGTTGTAGCTCATTTGGCATGCATTGAGATGACAAGTCGGTGTTAATTTTACAGTGGCTCTCTCTGTTGTTCTCTCTGTTAAGAGCTCTGCTAATAATTCTAGAATAGTTGCCATTATTCTTGGCTAAAAAGGCATTATGATCTGCAATGCAGCGCCTGATACTCAAACCTAACTGACCATTAGCGCCTGTTAATAACAGCTTCACTTTGTGATGTCCGGCTTTAAGGTTAACGCCTGCTCATTGTGCATTGCTTTTAACGCCTGAAAAGATAACCCTTGTTGATCTTTAGCAGATTGAATGACCTCCCTAATAGGCCAATTAATGGCTAAGTCAGCATCGTCCCAGCTAAGACAAGCTTCATTTTTAGGGTCATAATAATCGCTACATTTGTATTCAACATCACAACACGCTTCTAAAGCAACAAAGCCATGGGCAAAGCCTTCTGGCACCCACAATTGTCGCTGGTTGGTCTCAGATAACTCAACCCCAACCCAAGCGCCATAAGTTGATGACTGTGGGCGGATATCAACAACCACATCAAACACCTTGCCTCTAACGACTCTCACTAATTTAGCTTGCGGCTTCTGGGTTTGAAAATGAAGCCCTCTAAGCACACCATAATGTGAGCGTGAATAGTTATCCTGCACCAAGGGTTTATTGGTGTTCAGCAATTGCTGATAACGTTGCTGCTGAAAGGTTTCCATAAAAAAGCCACGTTCATCTTCAAACACTTGAGGCTCAATGATTTTGACATCAGAAATTGTCGTATCAATAACCTTCATCAACGATGTTCCTCTACGAGTTGGCTTAGGTAAGTGCCATATGCCGTTTTTTGATGAAATTGTGCTTGTTGCGCTAACTCATCAACAGATAACCAACCATTAATGAAACCGATTTCTTCAAGACAGGCCACCTTTAATCCTTGGCGTTTCTCAATGGTCTGCACAAAATGACTCGCTTCAAGTAATGCGTCATGGGTTCCGGTGTCAAGCCATGCAAAACCACGCCCTAATATATCCACGGTTAAGGCCTTCTTAGCCAAATAAGCCATGTTCACATCGGTAATTTCAAGCTCACCTCTTAATGAGGGTGTAATACTTTTAGCAATGGATACGACCTCATTATCGTAAAAATAAAGCCCTGTAACGGCAAAGTTGGTTTTAGGGACGCTCGGTTTTTCTTCAATACTTAGGGCAATGCCATTATCGTCAAAATCAATGACCCCAAATCGCGCGGGATCGCTAACATGATAGCCAAATACGGTTGCACCAGACGCTTTGGCTGTAGCTTGTTTTAGCTTTTCAGTAAAGTTTTGCCCATAGAAAATATTATCGCCTAACACTAATGCCACGTTACTATCACCAATAAACTGCTCACCAATGATAAACGCCTGCGCTAAACCCTCTGGCGCTGCTTGCTCTGCATAACTGAGCTTAATACCAAAGCGTTCACCGTTGCCTAATAAGCGTTTAAAGCTGGGCAGATCTTCAGAGGTTGAGATCAGTAAAATGTCATTAATACCCGCCAGCATGAGTACCGATAAGGGATAATAAATCATCGGCTTATCATAGACAGGTAATAACTGTTTAGAGGTGCCAAGGGTTAGCGGAAATAAGCGACTGCCCGTGCCACCCGCTAATATAATGCCTTTATACTGTGCAGAAGTGATGGGCTGCACAGCGCTTAAACTACTCATTGATATTTCCATTAGCGAGCCCAAGTCTGTTAAGGCGGTAGTCACCAGTTAAGATCTGTTGCCACCAGCTAGGATTATCGATGTACCATTTAACCGTTGCAGCTAACCCCAAATGAAAATCATGTTCAGGTTGCCAACCTAATTGTGATTGAATTTTTGATGCATTAATGGCATAGCGACTATCATGACCGGGCCTATCGTCAACATAGGTAATTAACTCAGCATAAGATTGGCAGCCTTGCTTAGCCTCTGGTGCCAATTGCTCTAATAGCGCACATATGCTGTTAACCACATCAATATTGGTCACTTGATTAAGACCACCAATATTATAGCTTTGGCCTACTTCGCCATGTGTCAGCACTTGATAAAGGCCGCGAACATGATCCTCTACATGTAACCAGTCCCTTACTTGCAGGCCATTACCGTAAACGGTTAACGGCTTACCCGCTAAGGCATTTAAAATGGTGTGGGGGATCAATTTTTCAGGAAATTGGTAAGGACCATAATTGTTTGAGCAATGACTAACCAGCACTGGCAAACCATAAGTACGCTGCCAAGCATTGACCAAATGATCGGAAGAAGCTTTTGAGGCAGAATAAGGCGAGCTTGGTTTATATGACGTCTGCTCAGAAAATGGCAGTTCATCACTATCTAAGTCACCAAAAACCTCATCGGTTGAAATATGATGAAATCGAAACGCAGTTTTAGCATCAGTTGCTAGCGTGTTCCAATACTCACGGCACACTTCAAGCAATGTGAATGTCCCGATGATATTGGTTTGCATAAAAGCACTGGCATTATCAATGGAGCGATCCACATGACTTTCTGCAGCAAGGTGCATTACCGCTGTCGGTTTAAACTTGGCAAAAACCTGTTTTAGACTATTGGCATCACAAATATCTGCATGAACGAAGTGATATCGTTCTGAGTTCGCGACATCTTTTAATGAATCAAGGTTACCTGAGTAACTTAAGGCATCAAGATTCACGATAGATTCTTGAGTATGAGCTAACAAGTAACGTATTAAGGTGCTACCGATAAAACCTGCACCACCTGTGATTAAAATCATACTCAGTAAACCTTCAACATTAAAATGACCTTTAAAGCGCTTGTATCAAAGTACTTATATCAAAGTGCTTTAAAGGTATTATACGCCAATTATCAATAGAAATTGATGCCTAGCGCATAACAAAAATGCCAGAGTATCAATACTCTGGCATTTAATAGCATAGATAAATCTACCCTGATTGATAAGACAAATTATTAACTTGCCGCTTTAACCACATCCGCAATTGATTGCGCCTGGGTTTGGGTCATATCCGCATCGGTTGATTCAACCATTACACGGATTAATGGCTCAGTACCCGATTTACGCAATAACACACGGCCATTATCACCCATCACTTGCTCAGCAGCTGTTACTGCTTGCTGCACGGCATCAGAGGCAATAATTTCATCGGCGTTGTTGGCACTTAAGCGCACATTGATCAGCACTTGCGGCAGTTTTGTCATACCTGACTTAACTTCAGCTAAGCTTTTACCTGACTCAATTACAGCATCAAGCACTTGCAGCGATGCCACAATACCATCACCCGTGGTGGTATGTTTAAGGCTTAAGATATGGCCTGAGCCTTCGCCGCCTAATAGCCAACCGGTTTCTTTAAGCTGCTCAACCACGTAGCGATCGCCCACTTTAGCGCGAATAAAGGGAATATCCATTTCTTTAAGTGCCAGCTCTAAACCTAGGTTTGACATCAAGGTACCGACAACACCGCCATTTAACTCACCAGCTTGTTGAAACGCTTGCGCTAAAATAAAGATGATTTCATCGCCATCAACCACATGGCCGTTATGATCAACAAACAACACCCTGTCAGCATCGCCATCTAAGGCAATACCTAAGTCAGCCTCATGCACCATCACTGCAGTTTGCAGGCTATCAAGGTGGGTTGCGCCGCAGCGCTCATTAATGTTTAACCCATCTGGTTTATCATTAATGCTGATCACTTCAGCGCCGAGCTCAGCATACACTTCTTTAGCGATGTGATACGCTGCGCCATTAGCCGAATCAACCACAATTTTTAATCCTGCAAGGGACTTATTCTTATCGAAAGTACCTTTACAAAACTCAATGTAACGCCCTGCAGCATCACCAATACGGCGCACTTTACCCAATTTTGCCGAGTCAACACACGACATTGCGCCATGATTAATGGCTTGATCGAGTAGGTGTTCAATTTCTAATTCTTGAGCATCATTCAGTTTAGTGCCCGAATTTGAGAACAGCTTAATGCCGTTATCATAATAAGGATTGTGCGATGCACTAATCACTACCCCTGCATCGGCTCTAAATGTCGAGGTTAAATAGGCAATCGCAGGCGTTGGCATCGGGCCAACTAAGGCACAGTTAATCCCTGCGGCAGAAAAGCCGGCTTGCATAGCGGTTTCTAACATGTAGCCACTAATGCGGGTATCTTTACCGATAATTACTTCTTTGGTACCTGCTGACGCTAAAACCGTCCCAGCAGCCCAACCTAATTTCATCGCAAAAGACGGGTTAATCGGAAACTCACCCACCTTTCCTCGCACACCATCAGTGCCAAAATATTTACGAGACATAACAACTCCAAAACCAACAGTCCATGTTGGTATAAAACAAAAGTAAGGTCACTTTTTTAAGTGGACGCAAATTATATACGAAAAGCCCGCGCATTTACTCATCTAATTGTGACATTTTTAAGCCACAGCAATCTTTATTGGATTTTGTGGGTTAAAGCAAAGCAGCAAAGTGATTTGGTGCAGCCTTACTGGTATTTAAAGAATTCAAAAATATAAAATGGTGATTATGTAGTGCTGCTATCTGTAGTGGATGAAGAAATCTGGGAGGGTGTAACAGTCTCAAAAAGACGTGGCTACTTATATGAAACATTACAACTTAGAACGGCTACATTCCGCTAATGGTGATCTGTCACCAGTAGCGTTTGAAAATTCTCAACTAAAAGTGTCCAGTTTGGGTTGACCAGTACAGTATCGACGACCTCAATAAAATCGATTATCAAAGCAGCGGAAACACACACGCCTTTTGATGCTTTCGAAATTAATAAAGCACAATCAAAAATTCGTATTGAGCGTGACAATGAAATTATTCCATATGCGCTTCCCCAAACATTAAACCCAGAATTCGACTTGCTATTAAATAAAGAAAGCGTCGAAAACTTGAGTCGACTATGCGATTCAACTCACTCTGACACACTGTCTATCTATACAGATGATGAACGGGCGATATTCAGTGATGGCAATCGCGTCGTGTCGAGTTCGTTACTTTCTTTACGAGATTATGCTCATAAAAAGGAAACGTCATATACCATTGAGCAAAAGCTGGTGATCAATACCTCTACTTTAGAAGAAGAAATTAAAAGATATCGCAATATGGCCATCGTAAAAAAAGCAAACGAAGCACTACTATACATCGATAATACTAACGTGATGCTAGCCGGATTAACAAAGGAAACCGGTGGTAATCGATTTTTGTCAGCGGAGCACATCAATAAAACACAGCCTGCGGTTTACCGCATTAACTTAAGTGCACTGGCAAAGGTAAGAGTTAAAGACGTCACAACAGCCAATCAAATCAAGATGCAATTGCTACTTGGTCAAGATGGTAAACGAAAGTTGGGTTTCTATAACGATAAAGATTCAACACATCCTTATGAAAGTGTTTATGATATTGAGCTCGCACCAGAGAAAATGGCCGAGGTGCTAGAAGCTAAAAAAGCACTCGAATCCAAAATGAAAAATAAGGGCGGAGGTAGTGGGCAACAGGGCGACATGTTAGGGTTTGATGACATTTAAACGAGCCGAGAATGGGTTAGTGTTAAGCACCCGTTGTATTGTTCTCGCATAGTTAGTGAAAATTTTAAAGTCGAAAGCTTAACAACAAAGCACTGGACAAATAGACAGTGTTAGTTATAGTAATAGATGTCTTTTTAACCAATAGTGCTCAATTGAATGCTATTGGGAGAAAACACAAATGAAAGATAGGAAGGTAAAATTAAGAAGTAAGAGTAGAAGTAGGCAGTAATGGGTTAACTTGCGCGTTTTAAAAGCCCTGTTAACCTAAAGTAACACTAAATGAAGCAGTTGGGGCAGAGTGGCGGCAACCACTCTACCCCGTACCGGCTGCGACGACTATTAACCGAGCCCAGCCGATGGGCAAATTCTAACGAATTCCATTGGTAAGGGACAGATCTATTTAACGATCTAAAATCAATGGAGGCCACTATGGCTCATATTCGCATACGTCCAAACGGGCGCATTCAGTTCGACATGCATCTTTATGGCTGCCGTTTTCGTGAAGGCAGTAAATTGATGGCAACCCCTAAAAACCTCACCCAAGCTAAAGCCATGCTCAAAAAAATGAATGCTGAGATCGATTTAGGCAGCTTTCAATATCGTGACTATTTTCCAAAAAGTAAAAAAGTCGCTAAATTTGAGCAACTGCAGCGCGACAAACATCCCGACCGTGAATACCCTTTCTTTGATAATTTTGCCAACCAATGGTTTGAACGCAAAAAAGGCGCTTGGAAAAACAGTTATAAAAGCACCATCCGCAACACACTCGATAAATACCTTATCCCTGAATTTGGCAATACCTTGGTGAATGAAATCACCCTGTCTCAAATTGATTATTTTCGTCAGGAACTGATGGAAATAATGAAAGACAGTGATACGCGTCAATTATCGAATCGCCGTATCAATTTTTTGCTTTGGCCTGTTATTGCCATCATTAGCCTTGCAGCAGAAGAGTATAAGTTTGAATACCCCTTAAGACGCTACAAAGCACTAAAGGAAGAAAAAGCAGAGTCATACCCGATGACGATTGAAGAAGTGCGCAAGTTTTTAAACAAGGTGCCACAAGAGTGGAAGGATTACTTTATTATCCGATTTTGGACCGGTATGCGCAGCTGCGAGATACACGGCCTAGAATGGCAGCATATTGATTTTGAACACCGCTTAATTCGTATCCGCCAGAACTGGGTAAATGGTGAGGTCTGTGATGTAAAAACGCCTAAATCACGCCGAGACTTAAAGATGTGCGATACCATCTATGAAGCCTTTAAACGTATTAAAGATTCAAGTGAATCTGGTTATCCCCCTTACGCTGACTTTGTGTTTACCGGCAAATCCGGTGCGCCACTGGATACCCATTATGTAAGTAAAAAATTATGGTATCCCACGTTAATCAAGGCAGGTCTTAAGCGTCGACGCGCCTATGAAACTCGCCATACAGCAGCAGTGCTTCATATCGCAGCATTAGAAAACCCACTCTATATTTCTCAAATGCTCGGGCATAGTGATACCCGCTTATTGTTTGACGTATATGCCCCTTATGTAGCGAATGCTTCACGTACTGATGGAAATGCATTTGATACGTTGATGAGAAATGAAGGTTTGCGATGCCCCCCCAAATTACACCATTACAACATCACCTACGCTTTATCTATTTTTTCTTGATTGAAGGAACTCACAATGTGTCTTAAGCAATTACCCAAAATAGAACTGAATCTAATCAAAGGTCAGTTTAGTACCCTCTTTAACCAAAAGGAGGTGACTGCGGATGAATTAAAATTTATTGGTTTAGCACTTCAGCACCTTGACGTAAACTTGCCACAACTCAATGGCCGGGTGGATTTGGCTTTTATCGCTGAGTTGCTCAAATTACCAGCCACCGAGATCCCAAAGCAAAACTATCGCGCTAATAACACCCGTTTAGAGCATATTCCGCTTTGCGAGGAAAATTGCTCCTGTAAAAAAGCATATCACTTAAATCAGATGCAAGGTGAAATCACTGAGTTTATTTCCAGCTTGAAGTACATTGAATTACAAACTATAGAGCCAAACAAAGCTCAAAATACTCTGAACATATCGATACTCGTTGATATTAAGCATCAGGACCCTATCGAGTCTCTAGAAGTGGCAACCGTCGAGGAAGCTAAGCGATTACTAAAGCGATCAGACACTCTCGCCCAAAAGTCCCATACCAAAGCCGATGCAATGAAGAGCAAAGGCAGTTCTCTTAACTTTGAAACTTTTAATAAATTACAAAAAGACGCCGAAGCATTACTGGCTTTGATGAATCCTGGCAATTATTTGCGGGTCGTGGTCTGCCTTCCTAACAACACCCCCGAAGATCGCCTCGCCTTTATGGAGAAATATCGTCAGCGTGAGTTATTCCCGATTCAATTACTCTTATTGAATACGCCGGAGGTCTTGATCAACCTTCGTCGATTAACTGATCGCGTCAACACGGCTAAAAAAGATCCCCTTTGCCTATATGGCCTGATGCCAAAAACAGAGCTCACTAACCGCATTCGTTTGGGATTCAGAGATACAGTACTTCCTTCTGGAAATATTACCTATACAGTAAACCAACGAGGACTCAAACTATCTGATAGTACCACCGAAAAGAGCAAGCAAGCCTACATAAATAACCTTACTCCTGGAACTCCCCAGCTAGATAAAACCTTAGAAGATCCTCTGCTGATTGAGAGCTGGCAAGAGGACGTGGATTATGATGGGACTCCTAACAGTGAGCTTTATTACTTTATCACCTATGCCTACTCATTCAATTATACTGAATCTTACAGTGGTCAAACCCGAACGCTGATCAAAGTTGGTCACACACAAATCAGAAAGCAGAAATATCATACCAATATTGATGATCTCATCAAGGTGATCAAGCAAAGATTTACCTACCTCTCTAAATTAGGTGGCGAGTATGACACCAAAGCTATCAGCTTGTTTAATCATGCCTGTTTTAATTACTCCAAATATGCCAAAAATTTGGAGCTACAACTTCTGCAAGAAACCAAAGATTATGATTATTATCTCATATCGCCTGAGGAGTTTACCTCGACTAAAACCGTCAGAAGCGAGCTGCGTAGTAAAGATACATTGATCAGTATTAATCAGATTATCGATCAAGCCAAAACATATGAAAATGAGATCAGCGGGCTCATCGTGCAACAACTTAACCATCAACAAGGTGACGATTAATGATAATCCATCAATCGACTTTCGCATGTCAATGACACCTGATACAAAATACACATTACCAGTTGGTGTCATTGTAGTGTACTAAGCCAATGTTTGATTTGTGTTTGACTCAGTAACGAGGGAAGTTCAGCACGAATGCCATTAGGTGTAGGCAATGACAGCACTACTTTATCGGTGTTTCCCTGGTCAAACACAACAGCCTGTGTTTGCTGCTTAACCTCTTCAGTATTTAGTTTTTAAGCCAATAATGCAGTGTTTAATAGTTGATTGAGCGTTCGATACAAAATTGCTTAATCGTTAGCTGGCTTTGATTAAGCTCGGTCAGTATTTGAGTCCAGGGTTAATACTTTTTCGCTTGATTCATAGTACCTCCTGAGTGAGGAAGCACTATGCCAAAGTCTCACCTTTGTTGGTATGTGGGGTTCATTGTGCTTACCTAAATTTAAATTATAAAAAAGGGTTTTGAGACTATTCTCAAAACCCTTTTTAATTAACTAACAACATTAAGCCGGTAGTAGAAAAACAATTTTTAAACGCTAATCACTATATCCATTAGGATTCAATGATTGCCATTTCCAACTGCTATTAACCATATCGTCAAGATTATGTGTCGCTGTCCAATTTAGCTCTGTTTTGGCTTTTGTAGGGTCAGCATAACAAGCACCTATATCACCAGGTCGACGAGCTACGATATCGTAATTAATTACTTTATCAGAAGCTTTTTCAAAAGCTTTGACCATATCTAAAACACTATAACCTTGGCCTGTACCCAAATTATAGGTAACTAAGCCACTGTTAGTTTTTAACTTCTCTAATGCCTTTAAATGGCCAACGGCTAAATCAACAACATGAATATAATCCCTAACGCCTGTACCGTCTGGTGTTGCATAATCATCACCAAACACCATTAACTTTTCTCTTTTACCTATGGCAACTTGAGAAATAAATGGCATTAAATTATTCGGTATATCATTTGGGTCTTCACCAATCAAACCACTCTCATGAGCACCGATAGGGTTAAAATATCGTAGACATGCGATATTCCAACTGGAATCTGAATGATGTAAATCGGCAAGTACATGCTCAACGACTAATTTAGATTGACCATAAGGGTTTGTTGCTGAGGTCGGGAAAGACTCTAAAATAGGCAAACTTGCAGGGTCACCATAAACAGTCGCTGAAGAACTAAACACCAAATTCTTTATACCAAACTCAGCCATGACTTCGCATAAAACGATGGTGCCAGTGACATTGTTGGTATAATACTTTAATGGTTGTTCAACAGATTCACCTACAGCTTTTAGCCCTGCAAAATGGATAACGGCTTCAATGTTATTTTCACTGAATATTTTTCGCAATAATGCTTTATCTAAAATATCACCTTCATAGAAAGTAACTTGCTGTGCAGTAATGCTTTTAACACGAGATAAACTTTCTAAACTTGAATTAGATAAATTATCAATAACAACAACATCTGTACCGATTTTTAGTAATTCTACAATCGTATGGCTACCAATATAACCTGCACCACCAGTTACAAGAACAGACATTACTCACAACCCTTAACCAAACTTGTTACTTCAGCTAAAAAGTCATTTCCGAGTTTTTTATCTCTTAGGCCATATTCAACAAATGCTTTCATGTAACCCAGTTTGTCACCACAATCATGTGATTTACCGGTCATATTGAACGCTTCAACAGTATCTTGTTCAATTAGCATATCAATCGCATCTGTTAACTGAATTTCGTCACCCGCGCCCGCTGGTGTCTTAGCTAATAGATTCCAGATTTTTTCTGATAGCACATAACGACCAACAACAGCTAAGTTTGATGGAGCAGTCCCAATGGCAGGCTTTTCAACCATAGCATTGATTTTAGCAGAATCACCTGGGGCGATTTCGTCACCATTACAATCAGCAATACCGTATTTATTCACTTCATTATCTGGTACTGGCGCAACCATAATCTGACTAGCAAAACTGGTATGGTAACGTGCTATCATCGCGGCTAAATTTTCAGTTTTTTGGTCTGCGGTATATTCATCTAAAATAACGTCAGGTAATACGACTGCAAAAGGTTCATTACCGATACAAGGTTTAGCACACAACACTGCATGCCCTAGGCCTTTAGCCTCACCTTGACGAACACTGATAACAGAAACGTCTTTAGGACAAATTGATTGTACTTCTTCTAACAGCTGACGTTTAACACGCTTTTCAAGCGTTGATTCAAGCTCGTAAGATTTATCAAAGTGGTTTTCAATGGCATTTTTACTGGCATGGGTAACCAGTACAATTTCTTTAACGCCAGCAGCTACACACTCATTAACGATATACTGAATAAGCGGCTTGTCCACGATAGGTAGCATTTCTTTTGGAATCGCTTTAGTTGCAGGAAGCATACGTGTGCCAAGGCCTGCAACGGGAATAACAACTTTCATGAAAAACCTTATTTAATTAGGTGACTGAAAAACAATGATAAAAATATACTAGACTAAATTAACCACATTTTGAACAGCTGGTTTGTTTTTTTCTGTTTGCTGATAAAGCAAATCACAAATACCATCCGTTGGCGCAAAACCTGTAGGGGTTTTTAGCAAAATATCTCGAATAGTTTCGTGGTCAAAAGCGTGACAAGCGGCATCTAAACGCTCAAGAATTTTAGAGTATTCAGCCCAAGAAAGGTGAACTTCATTGGCAGTCATAATTCTTTCGTGCTCGGTACCCGTGACATCATCACCAATCAGTAGCTCTTCATAGAGTTTTTCACCCGGGCGTAATCCACTATATTCAATCGCTATTTCGCCTTCGGGGTTAAACTCATCACGGACATCAAAACCACTCAGTCGGATCATTTTACTGGCTAAATCGACAATTTTGACTGATTTACCCATATCCAATACAAACACATCACCGCCTTTACCCATTGCGCCAGCCTGAATAACTAATTGCGATGCTTCAGGAATGGTCATAAAGAAACGGGTGATTTCTGGGTGAGTCACAGTGACTGGCCCGCCATTGGCAATTTGCGTTCTAAAAAGCGGCACTACTGAGCCAGATGACCCCAAAACATTACCAAATCGAACCATACAAAAACGAGTTTGATGGTTCTCTTTTGAAAAAGCTTGTAACACCAGCTCTGCCATACGCTTGGTTGTGCCCATAACGTTAGTTGGACGTACCGCTTTATCTGTTGAAACTAAAACAAAGGTTTCAACTTTGGCTGCAATAGCCGCTCTTGCGGTATACAGGGTGCCAAAAACGTTATTTCGAACCCCTTCAACAACATTGTGCTCAACAAGTGGGACATGTTTATAAGCCGCTGCGTGATAAACAGTTTGAACACCAAAAGATTCCATAATCGCTTGAACACGATTTTCACGCTGAACCGACCCCATCATTGGCAAAATGCGCACATTAAGGCCAAGCTCTTTTGCTGTAGCAGATAGCTCTCTTTCAATGGCATAAAGCGAATATTCAGACAGTTCGAATAACACTAATTTTTTTGGTGATTTTTTTAAAATTTGACGACATAGTTCTGAGCCGATAGAGCCGCCAGCACCAGTCACCATAACCACTTTATCGGTAATATTGGCGGTTAATAAATCTTGTCTAGGCGCGACCGAATCACGCCCTAATAAATCATCAATTTCAACTTCTTTAATATCACTATAAAGTTTATTACCACTTACCAAATCGGCCATTGCAGGAATGGTTAACACCTGAGTAGATAGCGACTCTAAACGATTAAGAATGTCTTTACGTTTGGCTCTGGTTGCACTGGGTATAGCAAGCAACACTTTGGTTGCTGCTTTTTGAGTGATGAGTTTACGTATGATTGAGGGTGAATGAACGTGAACACCTTGGATTACACTGCCATGTAGCGCTTCATCATCATCGACGAAAGCGTAAGGATAATATTCATGGCTTAGCACCAAAGAGTTCAGTAATTGACGACCACTGACCCCTGCACCATAAATAATCACTGGCTCACCGTGACGTTTAATACCTGAGCCAACTAAAGAACGAACAAGTGCACGCGTTCCCCCTACAAACACCAAAGCGAACATGGCATATATGATAGGAACAGTGCGAGGCAGATTCGCTTCAGTAAAATAAGAGACGAACACTAAAGTGACAGTTGACGCGACAATACCAAGTAAAATAGCCGTTATTGCTTGTAAGCTCATATAACGCAATACCGCGCGGTACAAACCAAGCTTGGCGAACGCTAAAATGCTGAAAGGAATACTTGTAGCAACCAAAGCCCAGTAATGCCCATTAAGCAACACACTGACATCATCAACTCTGACTAATAACGCAGCCCAAAAGGCAAAGCTTAGAAAAACAGTGTCAATTGCGATACTCACTAAACGTTTTTGATTACGATCTAAACGAAACAACTTTTGCAAAAAATCCATTTTCCGCTCCATAAACTTAAAAATCATAGTGTATTACTTCTTTAAATACGAACGCCTCACCACTATACCATTTACAGGGTAATATGAGTAATGCGTACAACTAGCTTAGGATATTATATGTGAGAGCATGAAAGAACACGAAGAAAAAACTTAACTTGTGCACTACTCTGGAATTGTAGGAATAAATGTGAACAAAAAACCGATGAGACACATTTTTATCGATTTTTTTGATAATGAGACAGAAAAAATTAGCGCTAGTTTAATTAAATCAATACTCTAGCGCTAAAATCATAACAGATAGATAGATAGTTCTATTCGGCTAAATTAACAACTAATATCAATCAGAACCAAATAAATCACGAGTATATACTTTACTTGCAACGTCACTGATTTCATCAACCATACGATTTGAGACTATCACATCGCAACTCGCTTTAAACTCTTCAAGTGATTTAATGACTTTAGAGTGGAAGAACTCCTCTTCTTCTAAAACAGGTTCATAAACAACCACTTCAATGCCTTTTGCTTTTAAGCGCTTCATGATCCCCTGAACACTCGATGCTCTGAAATTGTCAGAACCCGACTTCATTATTAGACGATAAATACCTACGCGATTAGGGTTACGCTTTAAAATTGATTCTGCAACAAAGTCTTTACGAGTTTTATTAGATTCAACAATCGCACTAATGATGTTGTTAGGTACATCTGCATAGTTAGCTCGCAATTGTTTCGTGTCTTTAGGCAAGCAATAACCACCATAACCAAATGAAGGATTATTATAATGGTTACCGATACGAGGGTCTAAACCAACCCCTTCGATTATCTGGCGAGCATTTAGACCATGCGATTCAGCGTAAGAATCAAGCTCGTTGAAGTAGGCAACCCTTAAGGCAAGGTAAGTATTAGAAAATAACTTTACCGCTTCAGCTTCAGTTGAGTCAGTGAACAATACTTCTATGTTTTCTTTTACTGCACCTTCCACTAATAAGTTAGCAAAGACTGCAGCTCTCTCTGAACGCTCACCAACGATAATACGTGATGGGTGTAAGTTATCGTGTAAAGCACGCCCTTCACGCAAAAATTCTGGTGAAAAAATTAAATTATCACAACCTAGCTCATCTTTAATACGAGCAGTAAATCCAACAGGTACAGTAGATTTTATAACCATTACTGCCGAAGGATTAACATCCATGACATCTTTAATCACCGCCTCTACTGAGGAAGTATTGAAATAGTTAGTTTGAGCATCGTAATCAGTTGGCGTCGCAATAATTACATATTCGGCGTCTTTATATGCCACCTCTTTATCAAGAGTAGCTTTAAAATTGAGAGGTTTATTAGCTAAAAAGTCTTCAATTTCTATATCAACAATCGGGGCTTTTTTTTCATTGAGCATCTTAACTTTTTCAGGAACGATATCAACCGCAACAACTTGATGATTTTGCGCCAAAAGCATTGCGTTTGATAAACCGACGTAACCTGTACCAGCAACTGCAACTTTCATTATTATTTATCTTCCAACTAGAAACTATTTACGCTTTACAGCGTCACCTGAACCACTGCCTGTAACAGTCATCATAATATACTTGAAGTAATCTTTAACAGTTAGACTGTCAATCATCTGTTTGTCAGTTTTGGCTAACAAAGCAGGTGTAGACATATCAATGTTTTGCACTTGAGCTAAACCGGTCACACCTGGTAACACATTGTATACACCTAGTGCATCACGCTCTTTAATCAATTCTTCTTGGTTAAATAAGTTTGGGCGTGGGCCTACCAAGCTCATTTCACCTTTAACAACATTAATTAACTGCGGTAATTCATCAATCTTAGTTTTACGTAAAAATGCGCCAAGCTTAGTGATTGAAGCATTACTAGCTAAGTGACTAGCCACCGATTTGGTTTCAACTGCCATGGTACGAAACTTTATTAGCTTAAACGGCTTTTTATTCCTTCCTACACGAGTTTGGACAAAAATAGGAGAGCCAGTGTCGAACATGCCGATGATTGTGACAACCAGTAAAACAGGCCATAATAATAACAGACCAAATAACGCAGCTAAAAAATCTAATACACGAATCATTTTTTATTCTCAGAAAGTGAAGCCATTGCTTGCTCCATTGTGTAAGGAGGAACCCACCCTAAAACTTCTTTAGCATTAGAGGAGTCAACTTGTAAGTTTCCTAATAGCTGTGCAGCCATTGCATGTTTTCCTACAAGACGTGCAGCTAAGTACATAAGACAAACAGGAACAGGTAGTTGAATTAATCTCTTATTTAGGCCCTTAGCTATTGCATTAGTAAAGTCTTTAATAGAAACAGTTTCGCCGTCTGAAGCTAAAAAAGTATGGCCTGCTGCATCTGGATGATTTGCACATGTTATTAGCAAATCAGCCAAATTCTGGACAGCAATAAAATCACGCCGATTATTAGTTAAGCCAAATGGCAAAAATGGAAATTGATTTATCAAGGAAGTTAATGCTCTAAAATTACCAGGTGCATTCGGGCCATAAATCAAAGGGGCTCTTACTATAACAATTTCCAACCCAGTCTCTACTGATAATTTTTTTAACCCTAACTCAGCCTTATATTTCGATATGGCATAAGGGTTGTGCGGAGAGGCCTTATCGTAAATATTGAATGGTTTGTCATATGTACCCACGCCATTTACTCCAATGGAGCTAACAAAGACGAATCGCTTAACACCAGCTTGCACAGCTTGATTGGCAAAATTTAAGGTGCCTTGATTGTTAACTATATCGAGATCACTGACACTTACATTTTTATTGTGAGCAATCCCTGCTAAATGAATTATGGTTCTTATCCCATTGAATGCACCATTCCACTTAGTTTTAGCATCAAAACTTTCTATTTCAAAGACATCTACAAACTTATTGAGTTGACCATTCCTTATTATATAACGCGCGTCACTGGAAATACTTGAAAGCACACTGCCAACAAAGCCGCTCCCCCCAGAAATCAATATACCATTCATCCTTGTCTTTTCCTGATAGCATTAAATATATAAGCCGAATAACAATATAGCCTTTTATGTATTGGGAGTTTTTTCACCCCAATATATACTTTAAATGTAACGAACAGCATTTTTAGCTTATTGCTACTAACGCTTCCACTCCTAACTCTATATTTTACCATTTCCTTTCTGAGACCAACGGATACATAACCAAGACTGAGTAGATCAATCCATAACTTTAAGTCTTGTCTTGCTCTAATTGAACTAAATCTAAAATCATGAGTTACTAATTTCCGATCAATAACAGCTGTTGAAGTCCCAATCTCAGTTCTTTTTAGATTGTCTTCTAAACTTAAATATTGAGAAACATGAACAAACCCCTTTCTACAGAAGCCATCTTCATCAATAAAAGAGAAAGATGTATGGCATATAGGTGCTTTATTTTTTTTCATGAAGTCAATTTGTAGCTCTAACTTCTCCTGCTCCCATAAATCATCAGAATCTAAAAATGCAATATACTGTCCAGAAGCATTATCTAACCCAACGTTACGGCTAACCCCTGCTCCATTGTTTTTCTGTGAAAAAAAGCATTTTATACGGCTGTCTTTTAATGCTACCTCTTCTAGTATGCTCCGCGTATTATCGATTGAGCAATCATCAATAATAATCAACTCCCAATTTGAGTAAGTTTGGGCTAGAACAGTGTTAATGGTCTCTTTTACAATCTCACCAGAATTATATGTCGGCATGACGATCGAGACTAAATTTTCTTTCATTTTTATAAAACCTTCTTGGCTCTATTAAAATCAATCACCGCTCTCTTAGGCAATTATTACAAAGAAAGGTTACAGTAATTGCTATAATTTTGTGTAAGAAATAAGAATCTTGCTATGATTTTAAAGGCAGAACATTCTAACGAAAAAAAACTAACTTTTCAGAGAATATACGCTCATAGCTTTGTATAAAACGAATTTACTCATTGAGTTTAAAACCCGAAGCACGCTTAACATCAAATATCAATTATTTAATGAGCTATTAAATATCGCCTTTAAACTTTTAGCGACTATGTACTTTGCTCTTTGAGCCGAACAAGCCTCTGCATAACAACGCAATTCTGGTGCATTACCTGATGGGCGAAGATGAACTATTTCACTATTATTTAACGAAAGACGTAAACCATCAGTAATATCGACATTAATCACTTCAGAGTCTTTTAATCCTAAAAATATTAATAATTTTTTAGGATTATTTAGCCCAAATTGAATAAGTTCCAGACTATTCTCACGAGAAAAATTCTGAATACGATCACTAGCAGTATAGATTTCAGGTAAATCTCTCACCAAATCAGAAAGCTTACCGACATCAATGCTAGTTAGTACTGCTAACGCAGGTAATAGTGCATCACGTGTTGGCAACGAACTTAGAACCCCACCGTTGACAATAATGTCTGTTCCCAGCAAAAAACCACCATTAGCTTCAAAACCGGCAACTGAAGAGCTAGATTTCTTTAGCTCATTGAAAGCAGATATCACATAAGGTGAACCAATTTTTGTCCGCTCAACCTTTGTAAAAACACCACACTTTTCAATTACTGAGTTGCAACTTACAGGTACAGCAAGAACTTCAACATTTAAACATTTTGATGCAAGCAAACAGAGAATATCACCACGTAAATAGTTACCAGTTTCATCGGATAAAAGAGGTCTATCACCATCACCGTCTGTTGAAAAAACCGCATCAAGCTTAAACTCTTTTTGCCAAGCAACGGCCATATCGATATCAAATTGGCTAACCGCTTCAGTATCAATCGGAACAAAATTATCACTCCGACCAAGGCTAATAACCTTTGCACCTAACTTCTCAAACAAACCTGCGTACAAGTCGCGCCCAGCACTAGAGTGCTCATAAATACCAATACGTTTACCTTTTAGTGAATCTGCACTAAACAAATTAAGATAGCGGGCTAAATAAGCGTTAGCGGCTCGTTCAGAAACAACCGGCAAAGAGCCAATAGCGAAATCAATGAGTTCTGATTCTGAAGTTAAAATTGCCACTTCATCAGCTTTACTTATTTCCCCATCTGGTCGGTAAAATTTCAGTCCATTTCTGTCAAATGGTATATGACTACCAGTAACCATGATAGCAGGAACATTATCCGACATTGAAGTAACAGCAAGTGCTGGTGTAGGAATGACGCCATAATAGTCAACTTCAATATCTAAAGCTTGAGCTGCAGCGATACATGCAGCAGCAATATCAGGACTACTAGGGCGATTGTCAATCGCCATCGCTAATTTTGTGAAATCGAACTGCTTCTGCATAACCTTAATAAACGCTACGGTAAACGCTGTACAAACTTCTGGAGAAAAATCAGTAACAAGCCCCCTTGCTCCACTGGTACCAAAAGCTATGCCGCTATCATTGATTACTTGAGAAACGACTTGTTGCTTCATTTATCTAACCTACCGTATCTGTCTTCAAAACGTACAATATCATCTTCACCCAAATAAGATCCTGATTGCACTTCAATTAACTCTAATGGAACCTTGCCTGGGTTTTCCAGCGCATGCACCACACCCACCGGAATATAAGTGGATTGGTTTTCAGTCAATAAAATTTCTCTATCACCATTGGTTACTTTTGCAGTGCCTGTTACAACAATCCAATGCTCAGCGCGGTGATGATGCATTTGGATAGATAATTTCTCGCCAGGCTTAACGGTTATGCGCTTAACCTGAAAACGGTCGCCATTATCAATCGAGTCATATTTACCCCAAGGGCGATAAACTTCACGGTGATGTTGCCACTCGCTACGTTCTTCTGTTTTTAAATGCGCAACGATATTTTTCACTTCTTGCACTTCAGATTGTTTCGCAACCAAAATCGCATCTTTGGTTTCAACAACGACAACGTCGTCTAACCCTATGGTCGTGACCAGTTTTTCGGTCGCGTGAACATAAGTATTGCGCGTATCGATATTAATCACATCACCACGACAAGCATTACCGTTTTCATCTTTATCAGATACTTCCCATAGCGCAGACCAACTACCGACATCACTCCAACCACAGTCCATTGGTACAACTACCGCTTGCGAGGTTTTTTCCATTACTGCGTAATCAATGGAATCATCAGGACATGCTTCAAACGCCGCTTTATCTATACGAATAAAGTCTAAATCGGCTTGTGGCGCCGCAATGGCTTGCTCACATGAATTAAACATTTCAGGGCGATAAATTTTAAGCTCAGCCAAATAAGTGCTGGCTTTAAATAAAAACATGCCACTGTTCCAGTAATATTCACCTGAAGCCAAGTATTCTTTTGCTGTTGTTAAGTTTGGCTTTTCAACAAACTGCGCAACGCTATAACCTGCGTTAGCACATTGCATCTCACCTCGCTTAATATAGCCATAACCCGTTTCAGGTGCTGTAGGAACAATACCAAACGTCACTAGCCTATCAGCCTGTGCAAACGGCACGGCTTGCTCAACCGAGGTACAAAATGCCGCTTCATCTTTAATCACGTGGTCAGCTGCTAATACTAAAAGCAGTGGGTCATCGCCACCTTTTAACGCGTGCATAGCAGCCAGAGCAATAGCAGGTGCCGTATTACGGCCAACTGGCTCTAAAATAATGCCGCTGGTTTTAATCTCGTTAGCTCGAAATTGCTCAGCAACTGAAAAGCGATGCTCTTCATTACAAATAACCAAGGCAGGTGCATGTTCAATCCCTTTCAAGCGCTGCGCCGTGGTTTGCAGCATGGAGTCATTGCCTAGTAAGGTTAAAAATTGCTTCGGGAATTGTTGGCGCGAAAGAGGCCATAAACGCGAACCCGAGCCGCCAGCCATGATTACGGGTAAAATCATCATTAATCCTTATTAAACAGATCGGTTTTATGCTTATCAAAATACCACTTAGTGTGCTTATGAACCTTATCACTGGTCATCAATTGGGGAATATCGAACCACTGATACCCACCGTGTTGCACATCTAAGGGTAAATTGTCCAACTCACATTCAAGCTTCAAAATAAAGGCTATGGCCACATAATGGGTGGTGACTTCATCACCGAATACATAATCGTTATAAAAATGGTCGAAAGGACCTAATAAGCTTGATTGGACAATATTGAACGTTTGACCAAGCTCATCTTGGGTTAGCCGCTTAAAGGCGTCGGCGATAGCTTCATTTTTTAGAATTCGTCCACCAGGTACAAACCAATCATCCTTAGCGGGACGGTTTAAACGCTGCCCTAACAAAGCTTGCCCTTTGGTGTTGATAACCACCAAATCGATGGAGACTAAGGGCGTGCTGGCAATGACCGTCGTGAAAGTGCCTTGGTCTAAAAACATAGCTCAGCCTACTTTCTGAAATTGTCTTGGTTAGCTAAGAACCAATCGTAGGTCAATGCCAGGCCTTGCTCTAACTCTATCTTTGCCTGCCAGCCTAGCGCCTTAAGACGAGATACATCCATCAACTTACGCGGTGCACCATCTGGTTTGGTTGCATCAAACGCAATTTCACCAGCAAAACCAACTACCTTAGCAACGGTTTCAACTAATTCTCGAATCGTGCAATCAACACCTGTGCCTACGTTAATGTGACTTAACATAGGCTCGGTGTTTGCGTCATAAACACTTTGTTCAAGGTTCATCACATAAATAGAGGCCGCGGCCATGTCATCAACATATAAAAATTCACGCATGGGCTTACCAGAACCCCATGCCACTACCTTTGCATCACCATTGAGTTTAGCCTCATGAAAACGGCGCAATAATGCAGGAATAACATGAGAGTTTTCAGGATGAAAATTATCATTTTCACCATACAGGTTAGTGGGCATTACCGAGCGATAATTACGTCCATATTGACGGTTATAAGACTCACACATCTTTATGCCTGCTATTTTCGCAATGGCATAAGGTTCATTAGTTTCTTCAAGAGTACCAGTTAACAAAGTATCTTCTTTCATTGGCTGTTCAGCCAATTTGGGATAAATGCATGACGATCCTAAAAAAAGTAAATCTTGAATGCCGTTAATGTGAGCAGCATGTATAATATTATTTTGAATAGTTAGATTTTCGTAAATAAACTCAGCAGGGTAAGTATTGTTGGCAACAATCCCGCCTACTTTTGCTGCGGCTAAGTAAACCTGATCAATTTTTTCTGTTTCAAAAAAATCAAAAACTGCTTGCTGATTAGTTAAATCTAACTCTGAACGGCTACGAACAACAACCTCAACATCCGCTTTTGTTTCTAATTGGCGAACAATCGCAGAACCCACCATTCCAAGATGCCCTGCAACAAAAACTTTTTTCATTATTAAAACCTTTTATTTTAAACCAAATAACAACCACTAAGAACACAAAGACTACGCACACCGAATCAAAAACCTCTTTAAGTTTTTCACTGTACCCTCAATGTCCTCTGTGGTTAATATTACTCTTTAGCCTTGGTTTTCAATTGACACTGCAACATTATGACCATGTGCTTTAAGCAAGGCATGCTGCTTAGCTTTATCAAGATCGTTTGCCACCATTTCAGCACACATTTCTTCAACTGTGATTTGTGGTACCCAACCTAGTTTTTCTTTTGCTTTTGTCGGATCACCCAATAAAGTTTCAACTTCTGCAGGGCGAAAGTAACGCGGATCAACACGTACAATTACATCACCAACTTTTAATGCTGGTGCATTATCTCCTGTAATAGCGGTGATAGTTGCAATTTCATCAATGCCTTCGCCACTAAATTCAAGTTCAATACCCGCTTCTTTAGCAGATAATGAGACAAACTCACGTACAGAGATTTGCTTACCTGTTGCAATTACAAAATCGTCAGCAGTTTCTTGCTGCAACATCATCCATTGCATACGCACATAATCTTTAGCATGACCCCAATCACGTAATGCATCCATATTTCCAAGGTACAAACACTTTTCTAGACCTTGGGAAATATTGGCAATAGCGCGGGTAATTTTTCGCGTTACAAAGGTTTCACCACGACGAGGTGATTCATGGTTAAACAAAATACCGTTACAGGCATACATACCGTAAGACTCACGGTAGTTAACCACTATCCAGTAGGCATACATTTTAGCGACTGCATAAGGGGAACGAGGGTGAAATGGTGTAGTTTCCTTTTGTGGGATCTCTTGTACTTCACCATACAATTCAGAAGTAGAAGCTTGGTAGAATTTTGTTTTCTTTTCTAAGCCTAAAAAGCGAATAGCTTCAAGTAAACGTAAAGTACCCATTGCATCAACATCTGCTGTATATTCAGGGCACTCAAACGAAACAGCAACATGAGACTGCGCACCTAGATTATAAACCTCATCAGGTTGCACATCGTTGATAATACGGGTTAGGTTAGAAGAGTCAGTAAGATCACCATAGTGTAAAAAGAAACGTGGATTTTGTTCATGACTGTCTTGGTAAATATGGTCAACACGCTCAGTGTTCAGTGAAGATGCCCGGCGCTTAATACCGTGGACTTCATAACCTTTATCTAATAATAACTCAGCTAAATAAGATCCATCTTGCCCTGTTACACCTGTGATTAATGCTTTTTTCATATTTTCCTCTATTTACGATACCTTACAGAATCTAGTGTGAATTTTGAAAAACTAGAGTCCGAAATTAAAGAACTTACACCATTATCATTTAAATGTTTTAGAACTTCCAATAAATGATCATTACTATTGAAATAAATAGAAAAGTCTTGAAATTCCTTTATTTCATCAATCATTAAAGGAGCAATTATTGGTCTATTTGATGCAATAGCATCAGCAAAAGCCCCGGTTCCTTTGAAAGAACCATATTTTCGAGATAACCTGTTTAAACATAACAAAATGTCACAAGTACTAATTAATTTGAACAATTCTTCCGTAGAGTAACTATTTTGCACAACAACTACTTTTCCTAACAACTTATCGCTAAGCAAGTGTATATCTGGCGTGGATTTACCAACAAGAACGAACTCAATATTATTGAACTGTCTTTCTAACACTGAATAATCACGTCTAGACTCATCAAGCGACCCAACTACCCCAACACGAACTATCTTATTGCTGTTCTTAATTAATTGTCTAGGCTCCACATCAGAATAGTAAACGTACGTAGCCTTGCACTTTCCTGCTATATCAAAAAGATTAAAGCTATCAACAAATCTAGCCATTAAATACTTGGATTCAAAACAAACACTAGAGATGAAGAATAACGACAATGAAAAAAACATACTATCAAGATAAAACAATGAGTTTTTGATATAAAGAATAATTTTTCGCCCCCAAACTAACAAAAGTAAAAGCCATAAAATTTGACAGACTCCTCTATTCAGCCCATGCGTATACTCTAGACCTGTCAAGAAAACAACTTTGTCATATCTAAAAGAGAACAATAACAAATATAAAAGTGATAATATTGGATAAAAACGAAAGTCAAAAGCAATACTTACAACATTTGAACCTTTTAAATCATTTTCATACAATTCTTTTTTATCTAGGTGACATAAAAAATCAGTTTCGTATTCAGAATAAAAGCATTTCGCATGAACGCACTGAGTTATATGGTTACCAAAATCTAATA